>WGLY01000013.1 GCA_016125335.1 Frankiales bacterium | reverse complement strand
CCGAGCAGCAGCGCGAATGCCTCTGCGGCCAGCAATCGGGCTGCGTCATCGTCGAGACCCTGCAGCTCGGACGGCGAGGCCTGCGTCTGTGCAGCCAGGAACTGCGCGAGCCTCTCAGTCGAGGCGGCGGTCCAAGCGCCGGCACCCGGGCTGAAGGCGGAGCTCTGGCTTCGCCAAGCCCCGACCAACGGTTCGAGCGCGCGCAGCGCGTGCGCCGCGCCGGACCCCCCGTGCTTGACGTCCCGGCTGGGGTCAGTCGCGACATCAGGCAGGACAGCCTTGCGGTCTGTGTCCCACTCGATGTAGCCGGCGCGCGCCTCGTCGAACAAGGCGAGCCCGTCCTTGCCCGAATCCAGCGCGGCGCGACCCTCCCGCGTGATGCGGTAACCGGCGGGTGTCGCGTGCAGCCATCCGGCGTGCTCGTAGTTCGTCGTGAGGTTCCAGAACAGGTTCGTCCAGGCCCGCGGGCTGCCGTCCGGCTTGGGGAGCGACAGGTCGTATGTCGTGAGAGGCTCCAGCGGCGCAACGGCATCGCGCAACTCAGCCGGGCTCATGACGCGGTCCTCCCGGGCGAGCACCTGCAGCGCCGCTCGCAGCCGACGGCGGCACCGCGGGGTCCAGTCGTCATCCGGCTCTGCCGCTGACACAGTCGACCCGCTGGTCGTGCTCTGCGTCGTGTCGGTGGTCATGCCGGCTCCCCATCGTTCGCGTGCACTGTGTCCAGGACGGCGCGTGACGCGTCGGTGAACGTCCGGACCCGCTCCTCGAAGTTCGCGAGGTCGATCATCCCCGACTGCGTGGCCCGGGCGAAGTCCCGTACGGGGTGCATCACGTCGTTCCGGAAGTCACCCAGCCCCCTGGTCAGCCACCGCCACGAACGGCCGCCTCTCGTCGCGGCCGGAACGAAGCCGGGCACCTGTCGCGCGATCTGGACGAGGCCGACGAGGCTCAACGCTGCGACGACGTCGAGAACCTCATCCCGCCGGCGGAGGTCGCACAGCAGCTTCACCGTCGACCTGCGTCTGGTCTCGGACAGGTGGTCCAGCACCTCGTTCTGGTCGTCGAAGGCCTGACGCACGAGCTGTGCGAGGAGGATCTCCAACTCGGAGAGCTGCATGTAGTAGTGCGTCCGGGCCGGGACGGCGCCCATGTCCGCGGGCGTGACGAACCCCGTGAGCCGGCGACCGCGCAGCACGAACAGGAACGGCTCGTCCACCAGCGCCAAGGGCGGCTCCCCAAGGGACATGTCGCCTGACACCAGCATCGACTCGTCGAGCGGTCTCATGATCGTGGCGACGGTCGCGCGAGGGCGAAAGCTCGTTTCGGCGAACAGGCCCAACGGCACCCCGTCGTGCAGCACGGGCGCGAACGCATACAGCGACGCGCGCATCCGAGCCGACACAGGTCCGACCTTCTGGTCGGGGCCCACGGACATCGCTTCCTGGAGAGGGACTGCGATGCCGTACCTGGATCGCGCGACTGATCTCGCTCAGGTCGTCGAGCGTCATCGCGGCTGCTCATGGCGGGGGCCATCGCCGGGCGGCGGATCGAGCGGGCTCGCGAATGGCACGCCCGTACGGGCGGCTTCGGCCATCGCGTCGTAGGCGGCGAGGACGAGACGCTTGGTACGGAACTCGCCGTGATCGCGCTCCTCGTACTTGAGGAGGACGAAGAACGAGTCGAGCACGTCCTCCGCCTCAGCTCGGTCGAGGCCGTACACGAGCAGCGCTGCTGCCTCCAGTTCGGCACGCAGGATCTCCCGACGATTCGCATCCCACCTGAACGGCATTCCTGCATCCACCGTCTCAACGGATTCCTCGCTCATTCGGGCTAGGACGTCGACCGCGAAACCGCGCATGCGATAGGTGGTGTATGTCATTTCGAGCACTCGTCGGCGCACCCAATCGGCCAACGGCTCGTCCGTCCAGGTGGAACGACCGGAGAACATGGACGGATCTGGGCAGGCGAGTTGCTGGACGATGTAGCTGCTGAGTGTGGTTCCGGTCAACTTCTGCCTGACGATGTAGTCGCAGACGTAAGAGGACCAGATCGCGATGACCAGGTCGAAGTCCGGATGGGTTGACGTGACAACCCACGCGTTGTCGCCCACTGCAGTTCGCGGGAAGACGGATGGAATGAACGTCCTCTCATTCCCCGCAATCGTCAGCCTGCGGAACCCCATGAACCAGTCTCGCGCCCACCCGCTTGGGGCCGCTTCGGCTACGTCTCGATCCGTGACCCAGTAGACCCCAACTGCTTCCCGTGCGGGGTCATCCTTCTCCAAGCCCGAGATGGGTGACGGCTGGTTAGGACGGAGTTGGGCCGTTTCAGATCGGATCACGTCGGCGGATCGGTGATCCCAGTGCGTCATCTGCATTCCCTGATACAGGGGTAGCCAAGTCGTCACCCCGTCAGTCCACGACCAGCCATCGAATCTCGCGCCGAGGGTTGACAGCTCGTCTGCCATCCGGAACTTCGCAGAGTCGCTGGCCATGTTGAACAAGCCTTGGCTGAACCGCAAGGCCCACGGATTCGACCCACCCTGCCGCACCAATACGGGGACCCGTCGGTAGATGCCCAACATGATCTCCGCCTCACGTCGATGCCGCAGAACAGGCAGGGTTCCTGTGTTCGGGTTGAGAAGCCAGATCTCCTCTGGGGTAAGCGAGAAGGTCTGCGTACTAACGTCACTTGCCGCATGGAGGAAGAAGGCAAGTGCCACTTCGTTGAGCCTCAAGCCACCCGTCATGGACGAGAAGGCGAACCGGAAGCGGGAATCGACGGCCTCGAACATGTTGCCGTTCTCGAAGTCGAAGAACGCAGCCAGGCGCCCAGCGGACACCGTGTCAGCGAAGAAGGCAGCCGTGGTCGCATCGGTAGCAAGCCCGGTGGGAGTGATGAGTCCGGATCGTCCCTGCGGCGCCAGGCTGCTTCGGAAGTGCTCAGCGAAGATGCTGTATGTGTTGATCTTCCCCGTGGCGCACAGTGGGAAGCGGCCGCCACCTCGAATGAGCGCATTCTCCACCTGACCTCGTCGAAGCTCGACCTCGAACTCGGCAAGCAGGCCCGGGTTCGTGTCACCGAGCGCCGCGATCGCACGCTTGCGTGCAGCGGCGTTGGGCGCATCGGCGATGCGTGGCTCGCGAGTCGCGAAGAACTCACGCTCGCTCATCTGCAGCGTCTCCCACGGCGGGTTGCCGAGCATGCTGGTGAATCCGCCGGTCCAGCCGGTAGGGGTGTTGGCGGGTGCCTCGTCGGGAACGGGGAAGATCTCCGGGAACTCGAGGTGCCAGTGGAACAGCCGATGGCGTGCCGCGACGGTGTCGACATAGTCCTCGATCTCGGCGCTGGCGCTGCCGGCGGCGACGGCCTCGACGGTCGCGGTGGTGATGCGGGGGGCATCCGGGGTCTTGGGTGCCAGAAAGGCCGCACACCAGGCGTCGGCTGCGCGACGGGCGCGACGCTGCTGGGGTGAGTCGTGGCCGGCCTTGTAGCGCTGGGCTGCCCAGGCGACGTCGGCGAGGGTGGCGCCGGCGGCGCGGTCGGCGATCTGGGCGGCGAGGTCGCGGCCGTCCTGGTTGCCGACGTCAATGGTGTCGCGGTCGAACAAGGTGTCCTGCCCGGCGCGCTCCTTCGCGTTCTGGTCGCGCCAGGACCGGGCGGTGGGCTTGTCGTCGCCGGTGAGCGCGACGAACGCCTCGTCGGGGATCCCTGCCGCGAGCAGCGCGGGGGTGGTGCCGAGCAGGGCGTTGCCGACCTTGATGTGGTGGTCGAGGAACGACATGGGCTTGCCGGGAGTCATCGCCTCGAGCCAGAGGCTGACCTTGGCCAGGTCGGCGGCCATCGGGTTGAGGTCGACGCCGTAGACGCAGTGCGCGACCACGTCGTGCATCGCGTCGGTGACCGTGGTCGGGGTGGGGTCGACCTCCCCTGTGCGGACCGCGGCGAGCCGTGTCGCGATGCGCCGCGCCGCGGCGACCAGGAAGTGACCGCTGCCGACCGCCGGATCGCAGCACGTCACCGCGAGCAGCGCCGCCTCCGGGTCCGGTGCCTTGACCGCGTCGTCGAGCAACGGGTCCAGCGCGGTGTCCAGGACGAGCTCGACCAGCTCGGTCGGGGTGTAGTAGGAGCCGGTGGTCTTGCGGTCGTTGCCCGCCGCGGTCTCCAGCGTGAACACGTGCGTGGTCGGGTCGTAGCGGGGCACCAGCTCGAGCAGAGACTCGTAGATCCCGCCGAGCTCCTCGGCGCCGAGGTGGCGGAAGTCGACCAGCCGCTGCGGCTGCCCGGCCGGCTGCACCACGGTCAGGGCGCGCACCGCCGCCAGCAGCGGCCGGTTCCCGATCCGGGCACCGGCCAGCACGTCCGCCTCCGACGGGGCGAACAGCCCACCCAGGCCCGGCAACCCCAACCGCGGGTCACCGCCGTCGCGGCCCAACGCATCCAGCACCAGGGTCACGGCGGCCCACAGGTCGTCGTGCGCGCTGCCGTGCCGGGAGCGCGCGAGACGACGCAACCGGGCGCTGGAGAAGTAGGAGTCGTAGCGCTCGATGGCGACCGGGTCGTCGGCGACCAGGAGCGCCTGGCGGTCCTCAACCACGGTCCAGAACAGCAGCCGGTAGACCGTGCGCAGCAGCGCCTGGTGCAGGTCCTGGACGGTGGCGTCGCCGTCGGCGAGCCGGCCGCGCAGGTCACCGTTGGCGCGGTGCTGCAGGAAACCGGTGCCCAACGTCTCCAGCGCGACCTGCACCCCCTCGCGCAGCAACGACAGCGCGCGCACGCCCTGGCTGACCGCGGTCGTGCGCCACCGCTCCAACCAGCACTCCCCCGGGCTGGCTCCCTCCGGGACCTCCACCCGGGACTGGTGAGCCAGCAGGAACAGCAGCACGAAGTCGGCGAACACCTCCCCGTCGAACATCGCCTCCAGGTCGAACTCGACATAGGCCTGCCCGGTCAAGGTTGTCGAGTCGCGCAGCAGCCGCAGCACCCGACCGTTGGACACCACCGCCCACAGACACTGGTCGCTGCGGTTGAGCAGCTCCTGCACCATCGCGTGCGGCGCCCGGTGCGCCGCACCCGCCACCCCAGGAGTCCGCTTGTCCAGGACGACACCCCACCCCAGCAGGTGCATCGGCACCGACTGCCACACGTGGCTCACCGGATACGCCGTGCCCCCCACCGACAGTCCGCCCGCACCCGTCGCCGGGACCCGGCCGTAACCCAACTCGGCCAGCAGCACGGTCAGCCAGCGCTCCCGTGTGACCCCGACCGCCGCGTCGCCCTCGGGCAGGCCGGCCAGCTCATCGCGGAACCGCCGGTAGACCGTGAGGAGGTGCGACCACACCCGCGCGGCCGCCTCCCGAGGGCTCTCCCCGCCGAGGTGGAAGTCCGACGAGCCCAGCCCGTCGACCGACCCGGCCAGCACCGCCGAGAGCACGTCGGGCGGCAGCAGCCCACCCGCCACCCGCACCGACACACCAGACCCAGAATCGCGACCGTTCACGCAGGCCCACCACCAACAGGAAGCAGCACCTGCACACTGAGGACGTCGACGGGTCGCTGGGCCGTGACGGACAGACCTCGTCGCGCAGCTTGGGCTCCGGCGCGCACGCGGCGGTGGGCGGCAAGCAGTCGGTCCGCGTGCTCGTCGGCGACGGTGTCCAGGGCCGGCATCAGGTCTGGCAGTCCGGTGAGGATCCGGTCGAGTGCGGCGACGGCAGCGCCTTCGGCGACATTGGCCGTGGGAGCGGCGCGCAGGAGCTCCTCGGCGCGTTGGTCGGGCAGCCACGCGGCCGATGTGGGAGCTCCCTCGAAGGCGAGTACTCGGGCATCCTCGGCGACCAGCTGGCGGACGCCGACGCCTTCGGGCAGTGACAGCTGGAACCGGAATCGCACCAGTAGGAGCGTCGTGCGCGTGGTGACGGCGTTGGTGCTCATCACCCCGGCTCTCCGGGCCGGTCGTTCGTGCTGCGGGACGGCCGGGTCGAGGGCGCTCTCCAGGACGTAGCGGGCGAGGGCAGCGATGGTGGGGTCCGTGCGCGTGAGCGCTGCCTCTCCGCGGCCGGCCGGGGGTTGGACTCGGATCGGCAGCGGCTCACGCAGTGCGACGGGAAGTGATGAGGTGACCGCGAGGGGCAGCGTGGACATGACGGCCCTGTAACCGTCGTCGGTGGGCGTGACGGTCGAGCCGAGTGCGTTGAGGCTGGTGAGCAGGAAGTCCTCGAGGTCTCCGTGGGCGCCGAGGGCTGCGCGGACCTCGGCCACCTCGGTGGCGACCTCGTCAGGCTTGATGGCGTGCTGGGCGTAGCGGCTGCGGGACCGCTTCTCGTTCTCGGCGGCGCTCGTCCAGGCGGCATCCAGGGCGAGGGTGCGTTCGTCGAGCCCGAGGTCGAGGGTGAGCTCGGCGGCGTCGCGGCCGCGCAGCAGCAGGCCCTCGGCGAGGGCGTCGACGAGTGCTTGGCCGTCACCGGGGATGGGCACGGCCACACCTGTGGCGGCGGCGATGGCGCGGTGCTTGCGGATGAGGACATCGAGGACGATCCCGTCGATGCCGTTGTCCTCGCCGTAGAGCGTGACGGCGCGGACGACGTCGCGTCGCTGGCCGAACCGGTCGACGCGCCCTTCGCGCTGCTCGTGCCGGGTGGGGTTCCAGGCGAGGTCATAGTGCAGGACGGCGGTGAACGCCTCCTGCAGGTTGACGCCTTCGGACAAGCAGTCGGTGGCGACGAGGACGTGCTGGCCGTCGAGGTCGGTGAGTTCTGCGATGCGTCGTTCCCGCTCGGCAGGCGGGAGCGCGCCAGTGACGGAGGCAACGTGGACGGGCCGTCGGGAGGTCCCGAGGACCGCGGACAGGTGCTCGGCCACATACTCGGCCGTGTCGATGAAGCGGCAGAAGACAATGGGTGCGTACCCGTCCGCGAGGAGCTGCTGTACCTGCGCGGCCACGGCGGCGAGCTTGCGGTCGTGCTCGGGCCCGGACAGTTCGGAGGCTCGGCGGGCGAAGTCACGCAACCGGCGACCGGCCGCGGTGGAGGGGGCGTGCGCGTCGTCGGGGCCGTCCTCCGCGACGAGCGCTCCTGGAGTGGTATCGATCGTCTCGAGGTTCTCGTCGTCGCCGGTGTCCAGGACGCCGGCGCGACCGAGGTCGTCGACCTCCGTAGGGTCGGTGAGGTCAGCGCCGGCCGCACGGGTGCGAAGCGTCGCGGCGGCGGCGCGCGGCGACGAGGCGAGGGCCCGCAGCAGGGCGAGGGCGGACCACCAGCGCACGCGGCCGCGGGCACCGCTCAGACCGTCGCTGACCTGCTCGCGGGCGTAGGCGAGGACGTCGTCGAAGAGGTCGCGGTACTCCGGGGACAGCCGGTAGGGCACATCCAGGGTCTCCCGGTCGCTGGGGAACGGGGTGTCCTCGTCGATGTAGTGGCGTATGTCGGCGCGGCGGCGCTGCACGAAGTGGGCGGCGAGCAAGCGGCGTCCGGACTCGGTGGACAGGTCGGCGATGGCGAGGGCGGGGTTCAGCAGCCCCACGAGGTTGGAGAAGGCGGACTCGTCGCCGGAGTGCGGGGTCGCGGTCGCCAGGATCAGGTGGCGCTCAGGGTCGTCGGCGAGGGCGCGGAGCAGCTCGTAGCGCTGATGCCTGGCGCGCTGGCCGGAACCGCCGCCGACGACGCAGTTGTGGGCCTCGTCGACGATGACGAGCTCGGGGCAGCGGAGCAGGAACTCGTGGCGTCGCCGGTCGGACTTGATGAAGTCGTGCGACACGATCACGTGCGGGTAGCGGTCGAACAGGGACTCGTTGAGCATGAGGTCGCGCTCGAGTCCTCGGACCGTGCTCGTGAGCACGAGGGTTGCGTCGATGCCGAACTTGTCGCGCAGCTCTCGCTGCCACTGCTCGGCCAGGGCGGGCGAGCACAGGACTGCCAGGCGGCGAGCGCTTCCTTGGGCGAGCAGCTCGGACGCGACCAGGCCGGCCTCGATGGTCTTGCCGATGCCGACATCGTCGGCGATGAGCAGCCTGACGACATCGTGGCGGAGGGCCATGAGCAGCGGCACGTACTGGTAGCTGCGGGGACTGACCGACAGTCCCGCCAGGCAGCGGAACGGGCCGGCGGAGGACGTGAAGCCGACGCGCAGCGCCGTGCGCAGCAGGCCGGTGGAGGCTGCGTCGCCGAGGTCGTCGCGGCCCGGCGGGGGGAACGATGCGGCGGTGACGCCTTCGTCGCGGAAGACGCCGGTGACGTCGTCGTGGCTGCCACCGAGAGGTTGGAGGAGCAGGAAGTTGTCGTCGCCCCCGGGCAGGACGACCCATTCGCGTCCGCGAGCGCGGACGAGCGAGCCCACCGCGAACGGCTGCGTTCCTGGTGGGGTGTGGGTGACGGTCACGCGGGCGTCCTTCCGGGTCCGAAGACCCAGCTGTGCCGGGCGGTGAACGCCGCCTTGTCGTCGTCGTATCGGATCCTGAGCACGGTCCAGCCGAGGTCCTCGAGCCGTTCGGTGGCGGCAGCGTCGCGCTGCGCCTGGACGGCGTCGTCGTGGTGGGGCCCGTCGACGAACACGGCGATTCGGGCTCCGTCGAGGTAGTAGACGAGATCCGGTCGGGCACGGGCGGCGTCTACGGTGACCTGGGCGTCGTCGGGCAGCCGGTGGCCGTGCTCGTCGAGCCAGGTGACGAACTCGCGCTCGAGTCCGGAGTCGGACAGGCGGGTCAGCTGGTCGCGCTGGTCGGCGCGGGTGCGACCGCCGGCGCCGCCGTGGACCTGCGCAGCAGCCAGGCTGTGCAGCAGGGGAACGACGCTGTGCCGGTCGATGAGACTGTGCTCGTACTGGTTGCCGTAGGACAGCAGGCAGTCGTAGCAGCCCTTCTCGCAGCGTTCGCGTGCGCCGGGTGCGTGATCGAGGTCGGCTCCGGTGTCGGGGTCGTAGTGGATGATCTCGAGCGCGGTGCGGGCGACGGCTGCCAGCGCGCCTGGGTCCTCGACCAAGCGGACGAGGACACCCGCACCGCCTTCGGCGGCCTCAATCAGCAGCATCCGGGCGCGGTCGTCGGGGTCGGGCAGTGGTTCGCTGTCGAGCTCGGAGTCCTCCAGCTGGAACGTGGCCTCGATCGCGCGTTCGAGCGCAGCCCGCAGGGTGACGGCGACCGTGTCGTCGACCGCGTCGGTGAGGCGCAGCACGAGCACGTTGCGTCGGTCCTCGACGTACGGGATGACCTTGGCCTTGTCGCGGATGTCCTGGGCGTCGACGAGGGCCTCGGTATCGACGGGAGTGTCGGTGGCCTGCTTGTCGGTGAGCCAGCGCCCTTCCCGCAGGTCGAGCCAGTAGCCGCGGTCGTTCTGGTTCTTGCGTCGGCGGCGGCCGACGTTGGCGACGCGGACGTCAGCCGCGGCGCCGTGGACGAGGTCGACGAGAGTGCGTCCGTCGGAGACGCCCCGCGCCTTCGTGGAGGAGGGCCGGTCGCCGGCGACGGCGAACCGGAAGGAGACCTCGAGCTCGAAGCCGCTCTTGCGCCGCTCCTCCTCGTCGCTGCTGATCCGTTCGCGCCGCCTGGTGAAGACAGTCTGGAGACGCAGCAGCGAGAACTCGGTGCGGCCCAGGGGTGCACCGCAGTGCTGGCACATGTCGGTGCCGACCGCGGTTGTGTGGTGGTAGCCGCAGCTCTCGCATCGGCGGGCGGTGTCGGTGAGCGCGCCTCCATCCGCGGCGCGGTCGGGGTCGCGCGGCAGTTGGATGCGCACGACCTCGTAGCGCGCGCCTTCGTGGTAGATGAGCGAGCCGGGCCCGAACTCGCTGATCGCGACGAAGCGGGGGCGCTGCAGGTAGTCGCCGTCGCGGGCGGTGCCGCGGCGGCCGGGGATGTAGGCGGCCAGCGGCAACCGGGGGAAGGAGTAGCCCGGCAGGAACCCCTGGGACGCGAAGTACCGGTAGCTGTAGAAGTCGGTAGCGCCCTGCTCGCTGTCGTCGTTGCGGAGCAGCGTGAGCTGGTTGCGGGCGTCGGCCCGGCGGCGTTCGGCGAGCTGGCGGTCCCAGCGGCTGGCGGTGGTGGAGATGGCGAGCTTGTGCTGCTCGTTGACTTCGGCCAACGCAGCGCGGTAGAGCTCCCGCCACCTGTCCAGGGCGTCGTCGAGCGCCTGGGCGGCCCCGGCGACCTGGTCGTGCACCCAGCCGTCGTACCACCACGAGGGCTCGTGGCCGTCGAGCTCCCAGGTGCGCCGCAGGTCGGCCAGGACACGGTCGGCGGTGTGTTGGGCGCGCAACGTGACGGCCGGGTCGTTCAGCGTGTGCCACAGCTGCGGGTACAGGGTCAGCGCCGGGTCGTCACCGCCGGACTCGACGAGGTCGGTGACCGAGGAATGCAGGGACTCGTCGGTCTCGGCGAGCCAGATCGCGTGCACGTGGGAGCGGACGAGGTCCTCGTTGGTCAGGTCGATGCGCGGTGCGATCACCGAACCAGACACCATGTCGCGGGACCGGCGGAACCAGTAGCTGTCGTGCGCGTTACCAGTGGAGCAGTATGTGAGGACGAGGGCCTGCTGGCCGCTGCGGCCGGCTCTGCCGGAGCGTTGCGCGTAGTTGGCGGGCGTGGGGGGCACGTTGCGCATGGCGACGGCGTTGAGGTCGCTGATGTCGACGCCGAGCTCCATCGTGGGTGAGCAGTAGAGCAGCGGCAGGTGGCCTGCGCGGAACTCGTCCTCGCGGTCCAGGCGTAGCTGTTGGGGGACCTGTGCGGTGTGCTCGCGGGCGAGCAGGCCGGCGAACTGGGCGGCCATGTCGCGGTAGAGGGTGACGAAGAACGGGTTGACCCGGGCGGTTGCCTCGCCCTGGAACGCCCGGCGCAAGGGGTCTTCGGCGCCGTGGACACCGTCGCCGGGCAGCCACCGGAGCGCGGCTGACTTCAGTCGGTACTCGGGGCCGTCGGCGGTGTCGCTGGTGGTGAGCAGTCCTGCGGTGGCGAGGACGTCGAGGAGTTCGGCGATGACGACGTCGGCGTCTGCGGACTTCAGGGACGCGGCACCAGGAACTCCGGAGATGTCGCGGCGCAGGTAGCGGCCGAAGGCTCCACGGCCGGTGAGGGCGAGCACCCCACGGCTGCCGCGTCGGGCCGGGCGGGGGAATGCGACGCCGACCTCGACCATGCGGTCGTCGTCAGCGAGGGCCCACGGCTCGACGAGCTGGCCGCGGGAGGCCTTCTTCATCCGCTCGTAGCCGTCTTCGGTGAGGACGTCGGCGTCGATCGCTCGGACCCGGCGCAGCTCGTCGAGGATGATGCGCGACAGCTCCGCCCGGTGAGCCGCGGGCGTGGCAGCCAGCAGGGGAGATCCGGCCCAGGAGTCGTCGTCAGCAGCGAGCTCGGGCAGGTCGCGGTAGCCGATCTGGAGCAGACCGCACTGCTCGAGGTTGGGCATCGTCACGCGCCAACCGCGCTGCAGGTCGACGTACAGCTGGTACTCGACGACGCCGCGCAGCGCGCGTTCGGCGTCGGCCTTGGCCGCGAACTTGGCCTCGGGCGCCTGTGAGTAGTCGTGCGGGGTCAGGTTCAGGGAACTGGTGACCGCGGCGGCGACGTCCTCGTGTCCGAGCCCGCCGGGCCCGGCGGTGCCGAGGGCACGAACGAGTGCGGAGCGGAGCTGGGCGACCTGGACGAAGTCGTTGAGGTGCCCGGACTGCAGGCTGGCGTCCTGCCTGTTGTCGACGAAGGTGAGCAGCTTGCGGGCTCGGGGGTCGAGCTCGGCGGCGGGGACCTGCCGCAGGGCGCGGACGACGGCGGTACTGAGCACGGTGACGGCGGAGGATCGGCCCTCGGCGTCGAGGGTGGCGAGCTTGCCGAAGTCGTTGCCGCGAACTTGCTCGTAGGACACCCCGCAGCGCATGCAGAAGGCGAACGGTGTGGAGACGAACCAGGCCGGCAGACCGGCGCCGTCGGGATCGAGCGTGCCGTCCGGGGACAGCGTGACCTTTGTCGGCAGGTACTTGCGCTTGCTGTCGAGCACGTCGATCTGGTCGGTGGCGGGGTCGGTGACCAGCCACGCGTCGGGGAGGCGTCCGGCGGCGAGGGGGTCGTCGGGCCAGGGCAGGTCGGAACTGACGTAGAGGTAGCCGGTGACGGCGTCGCCGCCGCTGGCGTCGGCGTCGCGGCGGGGCACGAAGACGGTGTCGCCGTGCCGGTCGACCTTGGCCACCACGAGGTACTCCTGGCCGCACTCGCGGCAGAAGCCGAGGGGCAGCAGCGACTTGCCGGGCTCCCCGGGGACGCTGACCTGGTAGGTGCCGGTGACGTGCCGGGTGTCCTCGGGCTCGAGGGAGACGTAGACGGTGTCCCCCTTGGACAGGAACTGGTGGAGGCGGAACGCGAACAGCGGGCGTCCGGTGACGGGGTCGCTGGTTCGGGAGCCAGCGCGCAGCACGTGACGCAGGGCCTCGGCGCAGTCGTCGGCGGAGAGAGCGGTGAGCTCGGCGAGGTCGTCGGCGGCGGCCGGCACGGTGGTGGGGGCACGGCGTACGAGACGCTCGGTCTCGGGTTCGATGTCCAGCCCGAAGGTGGTCTCGGCCCATGCTGCGAGCGGGTCCGCCAGCAGTGTGCCGGCGTCGCGGTGGTGCTCCGGATCGACTAGCAGCGCCCTGACCGACGCGGCCAGTGCGGCCCCGTCGTCGGCGGATTCAGGGGTGGCCCGGACCAGCGTCTCGCCGATGACGCGCTCGGGTCGCACGGTCGTTCCGAAAAGCCGGGTCGCGACCTGGGCGACGACAGCTCGTCGCTGCTCAGTCGTGCCTTCCGACGACATGGTCGCGCTGGTGCCGATGATCTGCAGGTCTCCCTGCGCGCACTGGTCGCGCAGCCGCCGGATGAGCATGGCGACGTCGGCGCCCTGCCGGCCGCGGTAGGTGTGCAGCTCGTCGAGCGCGAGGAACCGCAGCCCCTGCGCCGCGCGCACCAGGTGGCGCCGCTCGTCAGGCCGGGTCAGCACCAGCTCGAGCATCACGTAGTTGGTCAGCAGGATGTCCGGCGGGTCGGCCAGGATGCGGCGACGCTCGTCCGGCGACTCCTGCCCCGTGTAGCGGGCGTAGGTGACCGGTTCCTCGCCCTCGGGGTAGCCGTATGACAGGAACTTCTCGAGCTCGCCGAGCTGGGAGTTGGCGAGCGCGTTCATCGGGTAGACGACGATCGCCTTGACGCCCGACCGTCGCGCGCCGCCGTAGTTGTCGCGGTCGCGGAGCACCGCGTCGACGATCGGCACGATGTAGGCGAGCGACTTGCCGGAACCAGTCCCGGTGGTGAGGACGTAGCTGTCGCCGGACTGGGCTGCCTCGACCGCCTCGCGCTGGTGCTGGTGCAGCACGATGGGATCGCGGCCACTGTCGGTAACACTCGTCTTGCGGCGGAAGATGCGCTCGCACTCCGGATGCAGGAGGCCCTCGGCAACCAGCTCGGGCACCGATCCGCCGCTGGCGAACGACGGGTTGAGGCTTAGCCATGGGTGGGGCCACTGAACCCCGGCAGCGAACTGCTCGTCGACGAACGCCTTGATGCGACGGTCGCGGACCTCGACGAATCCGGACGTGAAGGCCTGGTAGTCCTCGATGACCTCGCGGTGCACCTCGAACACGTCCACCCGATCCCCCTTGCCCAGCATGAACCGAGCCCACCCTAGTCACTGCTGCTGACGGTCGGTCTCACCGACGCGACAGAGTTGGATGCGCTTGGCTCATCCGTCGCCTGGTGGTCAGACCCGACTGACCACCAGGCCAGTAGTGGCGGCCTCGGTCATGAGTCGGGGTGGGTTGTCGCTTCCCCACGACAACCCACCCCGGGCCTCTGTCTGTCCGACTCACAGTGTGAGTAGGACGTCTGGTGCGATCAGCTGCAACCGCTGGTGGAGCCGCAGCCCTCGCAGACGTAGCAGGAGCCGGCGGGGCGCATCTTGATGCCGCAGGTCATGCAGAGCGGCGCGTCGGAGGCCTTGCCGGTGATCGCCTCGAGGAGCTCGGCGGAGGAGTGGGCCTCCTTGGGGGCGGCCACGGCTCCGGCGGGGATCTCGGTGGTGCGGGGCGCCGGCGTCTCGACCGGGGCCGACTGCGCGAGCGACTCGACGTCGACGTCGTCCTCGATGGAGGCCTCCTGCGCCGGGGTGCTGTAGCTGGCGGCCACCTGCTCGCTGCGCTCGTCGGCGGTGAAGATGCCGAGGGCGGAGCGCTTCTCGTAGGGCAGGTAGTCCAGCGCCAGGCGGCGGAAGATGTAGTCCATCATCGACTGCGCCATGCGGATGTCGGGGTCGTCGGTCATGCCGGCGGGCTCGAAGCGCATGTTGACGAACTTCGAGACGTAGGCCTCGAGCGGGACGCCGTACTGCAGCGCGATCGAGATCGCGATGGAGAAGGCGTCCATGACGCCGGCGAGCGTGGAGCCCTGCTTGCCGAGCTTGAGGAACACCTCGCCGAGGCCGTCGTCCGGGTAGGAGCCGGCGGTCATGTAGCCCTCGGCGCCGCCCACGGAGAACGACACGGTCTGGCTCGGCCGGCGCTTGGGCAGCCGCTTGCGCACCGGGCGGTACTCGACCACCGTGGCGGGCTTGTCGGCCTCGGCGTCGGCCTTGGCGGCCTTGCCGTCGGACAGCGGCTGGCCCACCTTGCAGTTGTCGCGGTAGATCGCGAGGGCCTTGATGCCCATCTTCCAGGCCTGGAAGTAGATCTCCTCGACGTCCTCGATCGTCGCGTCCTCCGGCATGTTCACCGTCTTGGAGATCGCGCCGGACAGGAACGGCTGGCAGGCCGCCATCATGCGAACGTGCCCCATCGGGGTGATCGAGCGCTCGCCCATCGCGGTGTCGAACACGGCGTAGTGCTCGGGCCGAAGGCCCGGCGCGTCGATCACGTGGCCCTTGTCGGCGATGTACTCGACGATCGCCTCGACGGTCTCCTCGGCGTAGCCGAGCTTGCGCAGCGCCCGCGGGATCGTCTGGTTGACGATCTGCATCGAGCCGCCGCCCACGAGCTTCTTGAACTTCACCAGGGAGAAGTCCGGCTCGATGCCCGTGGTGTCGCAGTCCATCATGAAGCCGATGGTGCCGGTGGGCGCGAGCACGGAGGCCTGCGCGTTGCGCCAGCCGTTCTTCGCCCCGATCTTGTTGCCGTCCTCCCAGGCCTGCTGCGCGAGCTTGAGCACCGAGGAGTCCAGGCTTGACACCGTGCGCACCGAGTCGGTGGCGGCGGCGTGCTTGCGCATCACGCGCTGGTGCGCGGCGGCGTTGCGGGCGTACCCCTCGTACGCCCCCACGACGCCGGCGAGCTCCGCCGACCGCTTGTACGCCGTGCCCGTCATGAGGCTCGTGATCGCCCCGGCCAGCGCGCGCCCGCCGTCGCTGTCGTAGGGCAGACCGGTCGCCATCAGCAGGGCGCCGAGGTTGGCGAAGCCGATGCCGAGCTGGCGGTACTTGCGGGTGGTGTCGCCGATCGGCTCGGTGGGGAAGTCGGCGAAGCAGATGGAGATGTCCATCGCCGTGATGATGAGCTCGACCGCCTTCGCGAACGTCGCACCGTCGAAGGTGTCGTCGTCCTTGAGGAACTTGAGCAGGTTGAGGCTCGCCAGGTTGCACGAGCTGTTGTCGAGGCTCATGTACTCCGAGCACGGGTTGGACGCGGTGATCCGGCCGGTCTCGGGGTTGGTGTGCCAGTCGTTGATGGTGTCGTCGTACTGGATGCCCGGGTCGGCGCACTCCCAGGCGGCCTTGCAGATCTTCTCGAACAGCGCCTTGGCGTCGACGGTCTCGATCACCTCACCGGTGCCGCGGGCCTTGAGGCCGAACTCGCGCTCCTCCTCGACCGCCCGCATGAACTCGTCGGTGACGCGCACCGAGTTGTTGGCGTTCTGGTACTGGACGCTGGTGATGTCCTTGCCGCCGAGGTCCATGTCGAAGCCGGCGTCGCGCAGCACGCGGATCTTGCGCTCCTCCGCGGCCTTGGTCTCGACGAACTCCTCGATGTCGGGGTGGTCGACGTCGAGCACGACCATCTTCGCCGCGCGGCGCGTGGCGCCGCCGGACTTGATGGTGCCGGCGCTCGCGTCGGCGCCGCGCATGAAGGACACCGGGCCGGACGCCGTGCCGCCGGAGGAGAGCAGCTCCTTGCTCGAGCGGATGCGGCTGAGGTTGAGGCCGGCGCCGGAGCCGCCCTTGAAGATCAGGCCCTCCTCGCGGTACCAGTTGAGGATCGAGTCCATCGTGTCGTCGACGGCGAGGATGAAGCAGGCGCTGACCTGCTGCGGGCTCGGCGTGCCGACGTTGAACCACACCGGGCTGTTGAAGCTGAAGACCTGGTGCAGCAGCATCCAGGTGAGCTCGTGCTCGAAGACGGTGGCGTCCTCGTCGGTGAGGAAGTAGCCGTGGTCGCGGCCGGCCTTGGTGTAGGTGAGCACGACGCGGTCGATGAGCTGCTTGAGGCTGCGCTCGCGCACGTCGGTGCCTACGGCGCCGCGGAAGTACTTGGTGGTGACGATCGTCGAGGCATTGACCGACCAGAAGTCGGGGAACTCGACGCCGCGCTGCTCGAAGACGGTCTCGCCGGTCTTCCAGTTGGTCTGCACGACGTCGCGGTGCTCCCAGGTCACCTCGTCGTACGGGTGCACCCCGGGGGTGGTGTAGATGCGGTCGATGGTCAGCCCGGCCACCTTGGGCCGTGCCTTGCTCGCCGCGGCGCCCTTGGTGGTGGGGCCCGTCGTCTCGGTCATGCGCTCTCCTCCAGCGACCCGTCCGCTTCCCGGAACGGGCGCGCGACGTGCAGTGTGTTCAACGGTTTCCCGGGCCTGGGGCTTCCTGGATCCGGGGTGGTTCGGGGGGTCCCGATCGGTCTGGCGTTCGGCTCTCGGCGTACTGGCGTGGTGCGGTGGTGCGTCGTCTGCGGGGGCGCGCCGGCGCCCGCGGGGTGCCCGGTCTAGGGCGACCCACGCGTGCCGGCGGGGCTCGCGCTGAGGTCGCGCTCGGCGCGCAGCAGCGCGATCTCGGCCTCGAAGTCCTCGAGCGCCTCGAAGGCGCGGTAGACCGAGGCGAAGCGCAGGTAGGCGATCTCGTCGAGGTCGCGCAGCGGGGTGAGGATCGCCAGGCCGAGGTCGTGGCTGGAGATCTCGGCGCAGCCGCTGGCGCGCACGCTCTCCTCGACGGTCTGGGCGAGCAGGGCGAGGTCGTCGTCGCTGACCGGGCGGCCCTGGCAGGCCTTGCGGACCCCGGCGACCACCTTGGAGCGGCTGAACGCCTCGGTGACGCCGCTGCGCTTGACCACGGTGAGGGTGACCGTCTCCGACGTGGTGAACCGCTTGCCGCACTCCGGGCACTGGCGCCGGCGGCGGATCGCGGTGCCGTCGTCGGCGGTGCGGGAGTCGATCACCCGGGAGTCGGAGTGGCGGCAGAACGGGCAGTGCACCGTGTCGCTCCCTCCCCGCCCCCGGCGGTGCTGGTGCGGTCGCGCCGGACGCGGTGCCGCGTGTGCCTGGAATGTCCTGGTTCCGTGCGCTTCGCCCTGGCTGCCTGTGGATGGCGTTGGGGATCTCCTGGGGAGAACCTGGGGGCCGTGGACCACAACCTGTGGACGACTTACAGCGGTGTAACTACTAGATGTGGGAACCGTAGACCCCACCTCCGACAGTGGCAAGGGCCGTCGGGGACGAGCTCGCGGCGGGGTTCCCGCGGGCGTTCGGCGGGGGCCGCGACACGCCTGGAATTGCTGAGGAAACGCTGTGTTCGGACCCGTACGGATCCGGTCGAGTCGGGGTTCTCGGACGGCGTGTCGTCGGCGTGTCGCGGGGGCTGCGGGACCACAACATCTGGGGCCCGGCGTCCGACCCGCCCCGCCATGGGGTGGTTGCGCTACGCCCCTCTGCGGCCCGACGTCACTGGTGAAACGGTCGCATCTCGGGCCGTGAGACGACCGCTTCACCAGTGACATCGGGCGGGACCTGGCGGGCGCGGCTCGGACCGCGGGCGCCGGGTCGGGCGGGTCGGGGGGGGCCGGCGTCAGGCGGAGCGGAGGCCGGCGTCGTAGCGGTGCTCGTGGACGAGCTCGGCCACGGTGTCGGCGACGTCCTCGACCAGCTCGAGGGAGTACGAGCCGTCGGGCCACTCGTGCACCTCGAACGTGGCGTTGGGGTGCTCGGGCAGGACGAACGCCAGGACGCCGAGGTCGTCGGTGGTGACGCGCACGGGGATCAGCCGGCGATCGGGACGACGAGGCTCTGCCCGGGGCGCACGGTGGCCGCGCCCGGCCCGGTGAGGCCGTTGAGGTCCTGGATACGGGCGATCGTGTCGCGGACGTCGGCGTCCGGGGCGACGGCGCGGGCGACCTGCCAGAGCGTCTCCCCCGGCTGGACGACGACCGTGGTGGTGGCCGGGGTGGCCGGGCCGTCGCCGGCCGAGCTGGTGGCGCTGTGGCCCGCGATCGAGACGACGAACGCCGCGAGCATCGCGGCCAGGACGATGGCGGTGCGCGCGAGTCGGCGCCCGCGGCGGGTGAGCCGCACTGGCGCGGAGCCGCGCGGCACGGTGACCGGGCGGGAGCCGGCCGGCTCGAGCTGCTGCTCGTCGAGGGCGTGCTCGTCGAGGGTGCGGACGCCGACCGCGGGCGCGCCGTGCGCGGACGCGGCGTAGAGCGTGGTGGCGGCCGGGATCCGCACGGTGAGCGCGGGATCGGCGCCGAGCGCCCGGCGGGCGGACTGCGCGAGGTGCGTGTCCGGCCCGGTGCGCACGACGGGCGGGGGCACCGGGCGGGTGGGCCGGGGCAGCACCACCGTGGGCCGGCCGACCACCGGGTGACGCTCGGCGTGGGTGCGGCGTCGCACCGGTGCGGGGATCGTCATCGTGGCCATGGCTGCCTCCTGCGTGACTGGTCTGCTCGTCCGTCTGCGTGCTCGTGCCGTCGTGCCGTGTCCTGCGCCGTCCCGCCGTGCTGCTTCCGATCGCTGCGCGGGTGCGGCGGTGGGCGGCCGGCCGGCGTACCGCTCGGAGGGGACCCGAACGGGTGTTCGATCGAACGCCCATGCGATTCCTACCAGCGCGACGCGCCGAAAGCAAGGACTTTGGGACAGTTGTTTGAAACGAGTGTTCGATGTCGCTACCGTGGCTCCTGGTCGCCCGATCGCCCGGTGCCGACCCGCTCGATCCGCTGGTCTCGCGACCAGCCCCGACCTCGTCGGCGTCCCGAGTCTTCTCGGGGGGTCCGACAGTCCGGGGTCGAGCGGGGGCTGCGGCACCCGGCCCGACGGCGTCCCCGCTCCGGCACCGCCGTCCGGGGCGAGCAGCACGCACGGCACGACCCGACGACGGCAGCGCACGCCCCGCGACACCTCGCACGACCGAGCACCCGGAGGAGCACGACATGGCCAGCAGCAGCAAGGACACCCCGGCACCGCGCCGCAAGGCGGGGCGTCCGAAGGTCATCGAGATCCCGGTGCCCGAGGGCCTGCCCGAGATCGAGGGCCTCTCGGTGCGGCAGCGGATCGTGCTCGACATGATCCGCACCGCCATCGAGACCCGCGGCTACCCGCCGTCGATGCGCGAGATCGGCGACGCCGTGGGGCTGCAGTCGCCGTCGTCGGTGGCCCACCAGCTCGCGATGCTCGAGAAGAAGGGCTTCATCCGGCGCGACCCGCGCCTGCCGCGCGCGATGGAGGTCGTCGACCCGGCCGTGCCGCACGACGTCACCGGCATCGGTGACGCGATGCCCGACGCCGCCTACGTGCCGGTCATCGGCCGCATCGCGGCCGGCGGGCCGATCCTCGCCGAGCAGTCGATCGAGGAGGTCTTCCCGCTGCCCAAGTCGCTCGTGGGCGGGGGCGAGCTGTTCCTGCTCAAGGTGGTCGGCGAGTCGATGATCGACGCCGCCATCTGCGACGGCGACTGGGTCGTGGTGCGCAGCCAGCAGGACGCCCAGAACGGCGACATCGTGGCCGCGATGCTCGACGACGAGGCGACCGTGAAGACCTTCCAGCGCCGCAACGGGCACGTGCGCCTGCTGCCGGCCAACAAGGACTTCTCCCCCATCGACGGCGACCACGCCCGCATCGTCGGCAAGGTCGTCGCCGTCCTGCGCCGCCTCTGACCGCCGCCGCGACCGGCCGCCGTCCTCATCTGCGGCGGCCGGTCGCGGTGTCCGGCGCCGTCGCAGGTGCGCGCCGCTAGCTCAGGTCGCCGTCGCGGTAGTCGTTGCCGCGCTCGCCGCCGATCCCGCGGTTGCGTGTGCCGATGCGGTTGTTGCCGACCCCGTCGGACATGTTCCGCCAGATCGCGTAGCCCGCGACGGCAAGGACGAACAGCACCCCGACGACCAGCATCATGTCCGGTCCGATCTCGTGGCCCGCCCCGCGATGTCGACGCCGAGGACTCGGGGTCCCGCGAGCCCCACGCTAACCCCTGGACGGCGTGCGCAGCCCCGGATGCTCGGGGTGCGGCGTTCAGCGGGCGGCGCGCAGGGCGCGCCAGCGGGCGATCATGTCGTCGACGTCGACCGGCCGGGCGATCACCGGCAGGCCGCGGCCGACACCGGGGCGGCGCCAGTCGGCGCGGACGCGCTCGTTGAAGTCCTCGAGGACGGCGCGCACCGACTCCTCGTCCGAGAGCCCGACGAGAGCCTCGGGGTAGGTGTCGGCCTCGCGGCGCAGCGCGATCGTGGGCGGCACCAGCTCGGCGCCGGAGATCTGCTCGCGCTCCATGAGCTGCTTGAGCCACCAGTCGTCGTCGCCGGGGTTGCGCAGGTGCAGCGGCTTTCCGGCGCCGGGCAGGTCGTCGAACGCGCCGCGCTCGGTCGCCTCGCGGATCGCGCGGTCGACCGCGCTCTCGTAGCGCTCCACCCCACCACGGTAACCCGGCGCTCGTCGCCCGCCGCGCGTCGTGCGGACCCTGGCGGCGCCGACGCTGGTCACCTGAGGCCTCGGCGTCGTACGGCCTGATGCCTGCGCGCCGGGTCAGCTGGTCGCGGGCAGCGGCGGCGGGTCGCCGGTGTAGACCACGCCGTCCCACGTGCTGGTGGGGTCGGTGATGTCCTTGGCCTTCATCCAGAAGAAGAACGTGAGGCCCTCGTACTGGCCCGTGCCCCTCCACCAGCGGCTCACCATGTCGCCCACAGGGCTGGCCATCGTGCCAGCCCAGGAGCCCACCCAGGTGCCGCCGTCGTTGGTGAGCGTGGACTCGCCCCACTGCACGAGCGCGCCGTCGTCCGGCCCGCTCCCCCAACGGTCGCTGTTCCAGGTGCCGGTGACGGTGCCCGCGACCCGCGGGTCGTCGGACACGAGCCGGTAGGTGAACGAGCCGTTGCGGCTGTGCGCGCTGCCGTCGGCCTGGGTGGTGACCTCCCCCTCCTGGAGGTTGAAGTCCGCGAAGGTCCCCGTGACGTACGCCGTGCTCCCCCAGGTGGTGCGCGACGGCGAGGGCAGGGCGCTCGAGGATCCCGCGCCAGCCGTGGCCGGGGTGCTGCTCGACGTCGACCCGGCGTCGGACGAGACGCACGCGGTGAGCAGCAGTGCCAGGGCCAGGGCGGCGGCGCCGCCGGACCCGGTGCGGACCCCGATGTGCGAGCGCATGGCGACCTCCCGCGGTGCCGGCACAGGCGTGGGCCGCGCGTATCGGTCCGCTGCCAGCGTGCGACGTTCCGGCCGGGCCGCGGCAGGGTCCAACGGCCCCCGCACCCGGACCGCCCGGCCCGGGACTCGTCGTTACTGCCGGAAGGCACGGAGTTCGCGCGAGTCTCCGGTCATTCGGGCAGTAACGACGGGGGTCAGGCGGGGCGCGGGACGGCGGCGAACGCCGACCAGGTGAACCACGTGGGCAGGGCGCGGCGCAGGCGCTCGGGACCGGAGACCTCGATCGCGTGGTCGCGCACCGCCGAGCGCCAGGTGAGCTCGCCGCGCCACACGTCGGTCATCGTGCGCAGCCGGGTCTGCACGCTGACCGACACCGGGAAGCCGGGGTCGTCGTCGCACACGTCGACGTCGTCCGGCGCGACCACGAGCCACCAGTCGCGCTGCGCCGGCTCGACGTCGGTGAAGCTCAGGCCGATCACCATGCGGCCGCGGGGCACGGCGTCGAGGTCCATGTTGCGGTGCATGTCCCACAGCAGCAGCCGCGGGTCGAGGTCCTCGTCGCCGAGCTCGCCGATCCAGCGCACGCCCCAGGCCCCGATCGCCTCCACCACCGGGCGCAGCTCGCGGCCGGCCTCGGTGAGCACGTAGCGGACTTCGGCGCCGTCCTCCACCCGCTCCACCACGCCGGCGCGCACCAGCTGCTGGAGCCGCTTGGACAGCAGCGACGGCGACATCCGCGGCACGCCGCGGCGCAGCTCGTTGAACCGTTCGCTGCCGGTGACCAGCTCGCGAACCACGAGCATCGTCCAGCGCTCGTCGAGCAGCTCCATCGCCTTGGAGACCGGGCAGAACTGGTGGTAGGTCGCTCCCATGCGGCCACGCTAGGCGGCGTGGCGGCGGCGGTACAGATGTCGTACTAGTCGCTGCGCCGGGCGGTTCCTAGGTTCGTCGGCACACGGCCCCACGAGCCCGGGAGACCCGACCATGACCAGCACCATCGACATCCGCTCCGACGCCGACCGCGCCCTCAAGGCCCGGCTGCGCACGATGTGGGCGCTCGGCGACTACCCCGCCGTGGCGCACGACGTCATCCCCCACCTCGGCGAGACCCTCGTGGCGGCGGCCGGCGTCGGCCCCGGGCAGCGGGTGCTCGACGTCGCGGCCGGCCCGGGCAACGCCGCGATCCCCGCGGCGCTGGCGGGCGCCGACGTGGTGGCCAGCGACCTCACGCCGGCGCTTCTCGAGGCCGGGCGGGCCAACGCCGCGGCGGCGGGGGCGAGCCTGGCCTGGGAGGAGGCCGACGCCGAGGACCTGCCCTACGCCGACGCGTCGTTCGACACCGTGCTCTCGTGCGTGGGCGTGATGTTCGCGCCGCACCACCAGCTCAGCGCCGACGAGATGGTGCGGGTGGCCCGGCCCGGCGGCACGATCGCGCTGGTGAGCTGGACGCCGGCCGGCTACGTGGGCCAGATGCTCAAGGCGGTCGCGCCGTTCGCGCCACCGCCCCCGCCCGGCGCGTCCCCCGCACCGCTGTGGGGCGACCCCGAGCACCTCGCCGGCCTGCTCGGCGACCGGGTGAGCGACGTGCGGACCGAGCGGCGCAGCGTCCGGGTGGACCACTTCGACTCGCCGTCGGACTTCCGGGAGTACTTCAAGCGCAACTACGGCCCCACGGTGGCGGTCTACCGCTCGCTCGCCGACGACCCGGAGCGTTCGGCCGCGCTCGACGCCGCGCTCGACGACCTCGCGGCGTCGCACGGCGCTCCGGCGACGCGCGAGGACGGCACGGTCGCGCACGTCATGGAGTGGGAGTACCTGCTCTACCTCGCCCGCCGCCGCTGACCACGGGCAGCCGCCGTCGGCACGGGCTCCGACCTCCTGGGCCTGGCGGGGGCTGCGTCGTTACTGCCCGAACAACCGGACTCAGCGCGGATCTCCAGTCATTCGGGCAGTAACGCCGAGACCGGCCGGGGAGCGCAGGAACCGCGACCCGGGATGTCGGCTGCGTCGTTACTGCCCGAAGAACCGGAGCCGGCGCGCGTTTCCGCGCGTTCGGGCAGTAACGACGAGACCGGCCGGGCGGCGGGTCAGTCGGCGGGGGGCTGGGTCGCGAGCTCGTCGAGGCGGGTGAGCGACTGGCGCACGAGCGCGCCGTCGGTGGTGTACCAGAACGGCGGAAGCGAGCGGCGCAGGTACTCGCCGTAGCGGGCGGTCGCGAGCCGCGGGTCGAGGACGGCGACCACGCCGCGGTCGGTCGAGGAGCGGATCAGCCGGCCCACGCCCTGCGCGAGCAGCAGCGCGGCGCGCGGCACCGACACCGCGGTGAAGCCGTTGCCGCCGTGCTCCTCGGCGTAGCGCGACCTCGCCGCGATGAGCGGGTCGTCCGGACGCGGGAACGGGATGCGGTCGATGACGACGAGGTGGCACGCCTCCCCCGGGACGTCGACCCCCTGCCACAACGACAGCGTGCCGAGCAGCACCGAGCGCGGCTCCGCGGCGAAGCGCGAGACGAGGTCGGCCACGGAGTCGCCGCGCTTCTGCACGAGCACCGGCGCGTCGAGCGGGACGATGCCGCGGTCGAGCAGGCGGTCGGGCAGCGACTCGGCGAGGTGCTCGGCCGCGCGCTCGACGCCGCGCCACGAGGAGAACAGCGCGAGCGTGCGACCGCCGGCGGCGCCGATGAGGTCGGCCAGCTCGTCCATCGCCGCGGTGTCGGTGCCCTCGCGGCCGGGCGGCGGCACGGACGCCGCGACGTAGAGGATCCCCTGACGCCCGTAGTCGAACGGGGACCCGACGTCGAGGCCGGTCCACGCCCCGGGCTTGGTCCGGGCGGGACGACGCACCGCCGGGCCGGAGCCGCCCGTGCTCGTGACCGGCGCCTCGGGCTCGAGCCGGTCGGCGAGGTCGAGGCCGAACGAGCGCGCGACCGGGTCGAACGAGCCGCCGAGCTGCATCGTGGCGCTGGTGACGACGACGCGGCTCTCGTCGAACAGCGTGCTGCGCAGCAGCCCGGCCACGGTGAGCGGCGCGATCCGCAGGGTGGGGGTGCGGCGCTCCCCCGGGTCGAGCCAGGCCACCTTCTGCTCGTCGAGCGAGAGCAGCTCGCCGGCGACGTCGTGCACCTCGCCGAGCAGGCCGCGGGCCCGGGACTTGGCGGCGTTGGCCTCGGGGTCGTCCTTGCTCGAGGAGTCTGCGGCCAGCGCGCCGATGGCGGCGTGGGTGGTGTCGCGCACCGACGCGAGCGCGAGCAGCAGCGAGCCCTCGACCGTCTCGACGCGCACCGGGCCGAACAGGCCCTCGGCGCGCACGGCGAGCTCGACGTCGAGCGCCTCGTGCGCCGACTCGAGCCGCTCGACGAGGTCCGGGTCGAGCAGGCGCCGCGCCCGCGACACCGCCCGCTCGAGCATCGCGGCCGACAGCTCGTTCGTGACGGCACCAGTGGCGCGGTCGACGAGCTCGTGGCCCTCGTCGATCACCACGCCGTCGTGGTCCGGCAGCAGCGGGACGCCGTCGAGCGTGTGGATCGCGAGCATCGCGTGGTTGGTGATCACCACCTGCGAGGCGCCGGCCCGCTCGCGCGCGAGCTCGGCGAAGCACTCCTGCCCGAAGGCGCACTTCTGCGCCCCGACGCACTCGCGGCCGGACACCGAGACGCCGCGCCACACCCGGCCGTCCACGGGGAACGGCAGGTCGTCGCGGTCGCCGGTGTCGGTCTCGTCGACCCACGCGCGCAGGTCGCGCGCCTGGCGGCCGAGCACCGTGGTGGGCGCCGCGAACAGGGCGTCGGCGTCGGAGTCCTCGCGGTCGTCGGCGCCGCGGTTGAGCCGGTCGAGGCACACGTAGTTGTGCCGCCCCTTGAGCACGGCGTACGTCGGACGCCGGCCCAGGATGGGCTCGAGGGCGTCGGCCACGCGCGGCAGGTCGCGCGAGACGAGCTGGTGCTGGAGCGCGAGCGTGGCGGTGGCGACCACCACCCGCCGCTCGGGCGAGACGGCGTGCAGGATCGCGGGCACGAGGTAGGCCAGCGACTTGCCTGTGCCGGTGCCCGCCTGCACCAGCAGGTGGCCCCGGCCGGCGAGGGTGGCCGCGACCGCCTCGGCCATCGCCAGCTGCCCCTCGCGGTGCTCGCCGTGCAGCGCGTCGACAGCGGCGGCCAGCGCCTCCGCGACCGCTGTGGGCGTGGGCTCCTCCGCGCCGTCCTCGTCGTCGGTCGCGGCGCTCTGGTCGGCGTCGCGCCCGTCGTCCCCGTCGGTCGCGTCGCTGTCGGTCGCGTCCGTGTCGGTCGCATCAGCGCGGGTCGCGTCGGCGCGTGTCACGTCGTCGTCGTGGCTCGCGTCGTCGGTCGCGTCGGCGTCGCCCTCGCCGGGACCGTCGACGGTGGGTGCCCCGTCGAGCGCGGCCGGCTCGGCAGCGGGAGCGGACCCTGCACCACCTGCGGGGCGCCGCCGGCCCCGGGCCGCGCGCGACCGCGAGCCCGCCGGACCTCCGGGCGCGCCATCCGTGCCCGCGGGATCGGGGACGGCGTCGTCCGGGGCGTCGGGGGTCACGGACCGATCCAACCAGGCTCCGGCGACTTCGCGCCGACGCCGTCCTCCGCCCGAGCGGCCGAGCGGGGAGCGGCGGTGGTCGCGCGACCGCGTCACCCCGCCGACGTCACATCACGGGAGCCTCTGCCGGAGGGACTGCGGACCGGCGCCTGTCTAGCCTGGAGCCATGCGCGGGCCGCAGGACGGGGGCCTAGCCCGCCCGGCCCCGTCTCGGCAGGTCCGGGCGCGCACGAGCCTGGAGTCCGTCCCCCGGCGTCTGCCCTACGCGGTGCTGACGCTGGTGCTGGGCACCGCCGCGGCGTTCGTGCTGCTGGTGGGCGTGGTCCTCGAGGACGAGGCCGACCTTCGCTCGAACAACACGGTGCTCGCCGTCGTGCTCGCCGGGCTCGCCCTGGCCTCGTGGGTCGCGCTCCCCCGGATCCCGGACGAGCTCGGCCTGGACATCGCCATCGCCACGGTGTCGCTGCTGGCCGGGTGGGCGGCGTACGCCGTGCCGCGCATGGAGGCGCAGTTCCTGGTCGGCATCTGCCTGACGCTGTTCGGCGTCTTCGCCGCGTACTTCCGACCGCGGCCGCGGTTCCTCGCCCACCTGGTGCTCCTGGTGTCGGCGTACGCGGCCGGCGTGGCGCTCAACCCGCAGCTGGAGTCGCCGTGGGACCTCGTGCTCGTGTGCATGGTGATCGTGGCGGTGTCGCTGATGGTGTCGGGGATGGCCGAGCGGCTGCGGCGGCTGGCGCTGCGCGACTCCCTCACCGGTGCGCTCAACCGACGCGGGCTCGAGGTGACCAGCTCGGCGCTCGCGGCCACCGCGCGGCGCACCGGCGCGCCGCTGGCCGTCGTCATGATCGACCTCGACGGGTTCAAGTCCTACAACGACGCGAACGGGCACCTCGCGGGCGACCAGCTCATGGCCGACCTCGTCGAGGCGTGGCGCTCCGCGCTGCGCGGCAGCGACCTGCTCGGCCGCTACGGCGGCGACGAGTTCGCGCTCGTGCTCCCGGGCACCGACGTCGGCGACGCCGAGGAGCTCGTGGCCCGTCTCCACGACGCGCACCCCGCGGCCTGGACCGCCGGCGTCGCCGCCTGGGACGGCGGGTGCGACCTCTACACCGCGCTCTCCGCCGCCGACGCCCTGCTCTACGACGCCAAGCGCCGCCACCGCTGACGCCGCGGCCTGGCCCGGGATCCGCGCGACGTCACTGCCCGAATGACCGGAACTGGGCCGGTTCTCCGCGTCTTGCGGCAGTAACGTCGCAGTCGGATCGGCCGGCTGGCGGCTTCTCCGGCAGGGGCGACCGGGCGGCTGACGGGGCGCGGGGGCGTGACTAGTCTCGGGCCGTGCATCTGCCGGGCGCCGTGCGTCCCCCGACGAGGACGGGCGGTGCCGTGCGTTCGTCGGCCGCGCTGCCGCAGAGCGGCCCGGCGCAGGCCCGGGTGCTCGGCGGACTGCTGGCCGTGGCCGGCGTCTTCGGGCTGGTGTTCGGCACGGTGCCCAACCCGGCCACCCCGGTCAACGTCACAGCCGTGCGGTCCGGCGTGCTGCTCCTGGCGGTGGGCGTCGCGCTGCTCGCGTTCCGCCGCTCCGTGCGCTGGTGGCACATCGACGTCGTGCTCGCCCTCACCTACGTGGTCGCGGCGTACGGCGTCGTGGTGGTGGAGTACGTCGACTACCAGCTGCTGCTCGGCCTCGGCGTGATGGCGATCGCGCTGTACGCGGCGTACTTCCTGCCCCCGCGGCGCTTCCTGGTCCACCTCGTCGCGATGCTGGCGCTCTTCTCGTGCGGGGCGGCGCTCAACCCGCTCTCGCTCACCTGGCTGTCCTACCTCGCGGTCGTGGTGTGCGTGGCCGGGGTGAGCCTCGTGGTCTCGCGGCTGGTCACCTCGCTGCACGAGCTCGTGATGCGCGACGAGCTGACCGGCCTGCTCAACCGGCGCGGGCTCGACGTCGTCACCGCCGCGCTGCGCGCCGAGGTCGACCGCTCCGGCGGCGTGATCACGGTGGGGATGATCGACCTCGACGGGTTCAAGCTGTTCAACGACACCCGCGGGCACGCCGCCGGCGATCGGCTGCTGTGCAGCCTCGTCGACGCCTGGCGCCCGCAGCTGCGCGCGAGCGACGTGCTGGCCCGCCACGGCGGCGACGAGTTCGCGCTGGTGCTGCCGCGCACCACGCGCGGGGAGGCCCGCGAGCTGGTGGCGCGGCTGCGCGACGAGCACATCGCCCCGTGGTCGGCGGGGTTCGCCGAGTGGGAGCGCGACGAGACGCTGGCCGAGGCGCTGGGCCGGGCCGACGACGAGCTGTACGCCGTCAAGCGCGGCCGCGACCGCGGCCGCGCCCCTCAGCCCGCGAGCCCGCCGCCGGACCCGTCGTTACTGCCCGAATGACCGGAAAAGGCCCGGCGGGTTCAGGCGGCTGTTGCACCGAGCACTCGGTCGAGTGCCTGTCGGGGAGTCTTCCAGCCGAGGGTCTCGCGTGGGCGGGTGTTGAGCTTGAGGGCGACCTCGTCGCAGTCGGCCTGGGTCAGGTCGCGCATGTCGCAGCCCTTGGGCCAGTACTGGCGGAGCAGGCCGTTGGTGTTCTCGTTGCTGCCGCGCTGCCAGGGCGAGTGGGGGTCGCAGAAGTAGATCTCGATGTCGGCGTCGATGGCGATGCGGGCGTGCTCGGCCATCTCCGAGCCTTGGTCCCAGGTCAGCGTGCGACGGATCTGATCGGGCAGGGAGGCGATCATCGGGGTCAGCGTCTCGCGCAGGTCGATGGCCTTGTGGGAGTCGGGCAGCGGGGCGAGCAGCACGAACCGGGTGCTGCGTTCGACCAGGGTGATCACCGCGCCCTTGCCGACCCCGCCGAGCAGCAGGTCGCCCTCCCAGTGCCCGGGCACGGCCCGGTCGGCGGCCTGCGCCGGTCGGGCGCTGATCGGGGTCATCCCGACCAGGCGGCCCCGCTTCTCGACCCGGCCCTGTGGTTTGCGGGCCGTGCGCCCGGTGCGCAAGTGCTGGGTCAGCTCCCGGCGCAGCTCCCCGCGGGTCTGCACGAACAGCGCCCGGTAGATCGACTCATGACTCACCCGCATACCGTCGTCGTCGGGATACAGCTCGGGCAACATCGCCGCTATCTGCTCCGGGGACCAGTCCGCCCCGAGCAGCCCCGCCACCACCACCCCCAGCTCCCCGACCAGCTTGCTGGGCTTAGGCCGCCGAGCCGAACGCCGCGCCCGCTCCTCGGCGACCAGCGCGTGATACCGCGCCACCCGCCCCGGACCCCGATGCCCAGGAGCACGCACCGGCACCGGAGTCCACGGCCGGCTCCCCGAGTTCCGCGCCACCTCCCGCGACACCGTTGACCGATCCTTCCCGATCAACCCCGCGATCTGCCCATGCGTCAACCCCTGCGCCAGACCCCGCTCGATCACCACACGCTCATGCACCGTCAACCGCGCACCAGGCATCCCAACCTCCGCCGCACATCATCAGGTGCAACGACCCCTTGAACCCGCCGGCGGTTCTCCGGTTCTTCGGGCAGTAACGACGAAGGGTCGGGGGTCAGGTGCGGTCGATGCCGAGGCGGAGCGGGACGTCGGACCAGCCGCGCTCGTCGGGCGAGACCGCGAGCACCTGGTGCAGCTGGATGATGTTGCGCTCGAAGCCGACCCGGGACGCGGCCATGTACAGCCGCCACACGCGGGCCTTGCCGATGCCGACCTCGGCGACGGCCTCGTCCCAGTGCTCGTCGAGGTTCTTCGACCACTGCGTGAGGGTGAGCGCGTAGTGCTCGCGCAGGTTCTCCTCGTGCCGCACCTCGAAGCCCTCGTCCTCGATCGCCGAGATGATGCGGCCCACGGGCACGAGCTCGCCGTCGGGGAACACGTAGCGGTTGATGAAGCCGTGCTTGAACGCCGTGCGCGAGTGCGTGTCCGTGCGCGTGATGCAGTGGTTGAGCAGGCGGCCCGTCGGGTTGAGCCGCGACTTGAGGAACGAGAAGTACCCCGGGTAGTTCTTCAGCCCGATGTGCTCCGTGAGCCCGATCGAGGAGATCGCGTCGAAGCCGCGCTCCTCGACGTCGCGGTAGTCCTGGAACCGGATCTGGGCGAGGTGCCCGAGGCCCTCGCTCTCGAGCACGTCGGCGCCCCACTCCGCCTGCCGCTGCGAGAGCGTGACGCCGATCGCCTTGACGCCGTAGTGCTTGACGGCGTGGCGCACGAGACCGCCCCAACCGCACCCGACGTCCAGGAGGCGCTGGCCGCGCTGGAGGTCGAGCTTGCGGCACACGAGGTCGAACTTCTCCTCCTGCGCCTCCTCGAGCGTCGCGTCGGCCTTCGGGAACACCGCGCAGGTGTAGGCCATCGACGGGCCGAGCACCCAGCGGTAGAACGTGTTGCTGACGTCGTAGTGGTGGTGGATGGCGTCGGCGTCGCGGCGCTTGCTGTGGCGCAGGCCGCCGAGGCGCACCTCCTCCTCCGGCGGCGACTCGCGGCGCAGGGCGAACGGCGCCAGCGCGCGGTAGAGCCTGACCTGCTCGGCGGCCGACGGCTTGTGGACGCCGGCGCCCGCGAGCCGGTCCAGCGCGGTGTAGACGTCGCCGTGCACCTCGAGCTCGCCGGCCACGTAGGCGCGGGCCAGGCCCAGCTGGCCCGGCGAGGACATCAGCAGCGACACCGCGCGCGGTGAGCGCACGTCGAGCCGCACGTCCGATCCCGGGTGCCCCCAATGGCTGCCGTCGTAGGCCGTCAGCTCGATGTCGGTGTCCGGCCCGACCACCAGGGAGATCATGTCCGCGAGCTTCATCGTCGTCGTCCTTCCTCGTGCGCTGCCCCTCGCACGTCCGTCGTCCTGCCCGTGCCCGTGCCCGGCCTCAGCCGCGGCCCACCGTCTTGGTCCACATGTCCGGAAGTCTGCCGTCCGGGTCGTACTCCGCCCTCAGGCGGGTGTAGGTCTGCCCGCCGTAGAGCGCGGCGAACTCGTCGCGGCCGTAGAACGCCGTGGAGTACAGCGACTTGCGCCCGCCGAGCGCCGTCACCACCTGCTCGATGCGGCGGTTGACGCGTCCCTCGGCCGGGTCGGCGCCGCTCGGCAGCGGCACGGTCGACCAGAAGCCGACGTTGACGTACATGACCTCGGGGTCGAGCTCGTACAGCGGCCAGCGCACGGAGGGGTCGCGCTGGCGCAGCGGGCACACCCACACGGGCTCGATGCCCACCTCGCGGTGGAAGAAGTCGAGGAACTCCGGCAGCCGTCCCACCGGCACCTCGACGTCCTGGACGACGGCCTCGCGCGCCGGGCGCCGGCGCGCGGCGTCGAGGCGCGTGGAGAAGCCAGTGCGCCGGTCAAGCGCGACCAGCCGCCAGTAGACGTCCGAGCGCAGCTTGGACGACGGCCACACCCGACGGATCCACGGGTTCTGCGCGCCGAAGGCCCGCGAGCACCAGAACCAGTCCGTGTCCCACCGCCACAGGTAGTCGTGGACCGTGAGCAGGTCGGTGCGCCGCTCGCGGACCGAGCGGTAGTAGATGTCCTGGCCGGTGTAGTCGCTGGGCTCCTGGTCCGCGGAGTCGGTGTAGGTGCCGAGGGTGAGGTAGGACTCCTCGCGCGAGAACACGGTGCCGTCGACGTAGTCGACCCGGCGGCCCTCGTGCTCGCCGGCCGAGGTCACCTCGGCGATGGTGGCCGCGAGGTCGAGGGCGTCGCCGCACGGCACGTGCCGCAGCGCGACGTAGGGGGCCGCCTCCTCGAGCTCGATGCGCAGCCGCAGGGCGTAGCCGAGCGAGCCGTAGGAGTTGGGGAAGCCGAAGAACAGGTCGCGGTGCTCGCCGTCCGGGCGCGCCGTCACCACGCGGCCGTCGCCGGTGAGCACGTCCATCTCCACGACCGACTCGTGCGGGCACCCGTTGCGCCAGCTCGCCGCCTCGATGCCCAGCCCGGTCACCGCTCCGCCGAGGGTGATCGTGCGCAGCTGCGGGACGCACTTCGGCACCAGGCCGTGGGGCAGCGTCGCCGCGACGAGGTCCTCGTACGTCGTCATGCCGAGGACGACGGCGGTGCGCGCCGAGGCGTCCACCGACAGCACGCCCGAGAACGCCGAGACGTCGAGCCCGGGGGAGCCGGTGGGCGTGCGCCCGCGGAACAGGTTCGAGGTGCGCTTGGCCAGCCGCACGGGCGATCCGGGCGGGATGGCGGCGTACTGCGCGGTGAGCGCGTCGAGGGCGCGCCGGTAGCCCTCCGCGCTCGGAGCGGGGGCCGTCTCGGTGGTCGCCACGGGACGACGCTACCGAGCGCCGTTCCCGCGGGTGCGGGCTTTGGCCCCCGCCGTCCGCCGGCGGGGGACCGGTGCCGCGCGCTCAGCCCCCGGGCGAGACTCCGAGCACCTCGACCCACACCGCGCCCACGAGCAGCGTCGCCAGGAGGCCGACGGCCACCCGCAGCGGCAGGCTGAGCTCGTGGCGCCGGTCGAGCACCAGCAGGCCGAGCGGCGGGACGAGCACGAGCAGCCAGATGATGACCGTCCAGCTGCGGGCGACGTCCGCGCTCACGGGGCCGGGGTCGTGCTTGGCCGGGGGCGGGGCGTACAGCGTCGCCACCCTGCCGTCGGGCTCGACGAGCACACCGGTCGATCGCAGGCTGACGCCCGCCCGGGTCATGCCGCTCATGTCCATGGCGCACCCCTAGGTCCACACACCGTGATCAGAGGGTAACTCTGGGTGAGATACGCGCCAGTCCTCCGTTCGGCCAGGGTGCGCCGGGTTCACCCCGGCGGAGCAGCGCCGACCGCGCCGCCGCCGGCGTCGTCGCGGGTCCCGGGGGCCCCGCCCGGGGGCACGTACGGCGAGGGGTCGCGGCGGTAGGCCGCGAACGCGTCGGCGAGGCTGCCGAACACGTGGTCGCGGCCGAAGAGGTCGAGGGTGCCCATGACCTCGAGCGTGGCGAGCAGCCGGGCGTCGGCCCCGGCGACGGCGAAGTGGGCGTGATGCGCGTGGACGTAGTCGACGAGGTGGTGCAGCGCGATCCCGGCGGAGTAGTCGACGTCCTCGATCGCCGAGCAGTCCAGCACCACCCACCGCACCGGCTCGGGCGCGGACTGCACGAGCGCCTCGACGTCGTCGGTGAAGCGGTTGGCGTTGGCGTAGAACAGTTCGGCGTCGTAGCGGAACACGATGAGGCCGGGTGCGCTCTGCAGTCCCGGCTGCGCCGACTGGTACGTCGGCTGGCCGGCGGCGTCGACGCCGACGACGAAGTTCGACGGGCGGTACTGCCGGCTCACCAGCATCAGGATCGAGAGCACCAGCGCGAGGATGATCCCCTGCTCGACGCCGACGACGCAGACGACCACGGCGGTGAGCAGGGCGATGACGAACTCGCCCCGGGCCCGGACCTGGATGCGCCGCAGGCCGACGGCGTCGACGAGCCCGACGCCGATGAGGAACACGATCGACCCCAGGACCGCCTTGGGCATCGGGGCCAGCGCCGAGGTGGCGAACAGCGTCACGAGCAGCGCGACGACGGCCATCGTGAGGTTGGCGACCTGGCTGCGACCGCCCTGCTCGTCGAGGATCTCGGTCTTGGTGGGGCTGCCGTTGACGACGAAGGTCCCGGTGAGCCCGGCCGCGGCGTTGGCGCCGGACAGGCCGAGGATGTCGCGGTTCACGTCGACCCGGTCGCCCTGCTTCATCGCGAAGCTGCGGGCCGTGGCCGCGCTCTGGGCGATGATCAGCACGAGGCACGACGTCGCGATCGGCAGCACCCCGGGGACGTCGGACCACGTGATCCCGGGCGGCAGCCCCACCGGTGGGAAGCCGGGCTGGACGGACCCGACCACGCTGACCCCGGCGGCCTCGGAGTCGACCGACGCGGAGATCGCGATGAACAGCACGACGGCGATCAGCGCGCCGGGCACGCGCGGCGCCCACCGGCGGCAGCCGAGCACGATCGCGAGCGTGCCCAGCGCGTAGCCGAGGGTGGGCAGGCTGGTGGAGCCGAGCGAGGTGATGAGGTGCCACTGCTGCTCGAGCCAGTTGCCCGAGCCCTTGGGGATGCCGAGCATGTCGGGGAGCTGGCCGCTGAGCACCTGGATGCCGACACCGGTGAGGAAGCCGATGAGCACCGAGGCGGACAGGAAGTCCCCGATGAACCCCAGGCGCAGCACCCGCGCCACCAGCAGCAGCACGCACGTCACGAGCGCGACGAGGCCGCAGTAGGCGACCCACAGCGCCGACTGCGGCACGAGGCCGGGGATCGCCAGCGCCGCCAGGCCGGACGCGAGGATCGCGGCCGTGGCCGAGTCCGCCCCCACCACGAGCAGGCGGCTCGAGCCCAGCAGGGCGAACACGATCGTGGGCACGATGATCGTGTAGAGGCCGGTGGCGATCGGAGTTCCCGCGATGGACGTGTAGCCCATCACCTCGGGGATCGCGACGGCGGCGAGAGTCACGCCCGCGACGACGTCGGTGCCCAGCCAGCGGCGGTCGTACCTCTGCAGGACGACGGGAACCCCACGCACGGCGCCTCCCCGGGGCCCCGGCGGCCCCGGCACGGCCGACGCTGACCCGGCGCACAGGGTGGCACAGCGCCGGGCGGCGAATCGCGTCGACGCGGGAATCGGTCAGGCGCGGCGGAGCAGCGTCAGGCCGGTCGCCGAGCCCACGCAGGTCTGCAGCACGAGGTCGGCCGACACGTGGGGGAGCGCGCCGGACTGCCGGTCGAGGCGCTGGTGGCCGGTCACCACGTAGGTGCCCGCGGCGACCCCCGACGTGACGCGCACGGTCGTCCCCGTCGGCACGAACGCCAGCCACTGGTAGCCGCAGTAGTTGTGCCCGGCCAGCCACAGCGGCTGGTGCGTCCAGAGCACGAGGTTGCAGCGGTCGATGGCGGCCTGCGACCCGGGGGCGTCCACGTAGCGGCTGATCACCCGGGCCGAGGGCGCGGGCGGGCTCGACGGCGCCTTGGGGGCAGGCGTGGTGGTCGCGCGGGGCGCGGGCGGGGCCTTGGTGGCGCGGGCCGTCGCTGCGGGCGTGGCCGAGGCCGCGGGGCGGGTGGCGGCCGGGCGGGCAGGTGCCGCCGGGCCACGCGTCGGGCGCGGGTCGGGTGCCACGGCGCGCGCGGCGTCGGCCACCACCGCGCCGGCGCGGCTCCAGGTGGACCCGGCGGCCGAGCCGGTGGGGCCGGTGCCGCCGGCGAGGGCCGGGCCGGACGCCGGGACCGCCACGAGCAGCGCGCACGCGGCGACGAGCGCCGTGCGCAGCAGCGGGCGGGAGCGGGTCACCCTGTGGTCCTCGGCGCCCCGCGGGGCGGCCTGAAGGCGGCCGTCCGCGTTGGGCCGAACGGGTTACCGCAGGCCCTCCCGCCCGTGCGGCACCGGCGTCACGGGCGTCTTGGCGCGGCGGGGAGCCCGCGCGCGCGGGCCGAGGTCAGGGGGCGGTGGGCGGCGGGTCGAGCGGGGCGGCCTTGCCGTAGAGCCATCCCTGGCCGTGCCGCCAGCCGTACGACGCGAGCAGGGCGGCCTGCTCCGCGGTCTCGACCCCCTCGGCGACGGTGTCGAGCCCGAGGCCGGCTGCCAGGCCGCCGAGCGCCTGCGCCAGCCGGTCCGACGGGAGGTCGTGGTCGCCGAGCCCTGCGGTGAAGGAGCGGTCGAGCTTCATGCCGGCGATGGGCAGGTCGCGCAGGTGGCTGATCGAGGAGTAGCCGGTCCCGAAGTCGTCCATGAACCACCGGCAGCCGGCGCCGGCCAGCCGGAGCATCGTCGAGCGCACCTGCTCGGTGATCCGCAGCACGGCGGTCTCGGTGACCTCCAGGTGCAGGCGTTCCGCGCGCACCGACGCCGTGGAGAGCGCCTCGAGGACGTGGCCGGCGTAGTCCGGCCGGGCCAGGCTCGCCGTGGACACGTTCACCGCGACGGTGACGTCGTCCGGCAGCGCGGCCAGCGCCCGCACCGCGTCGCGCAGCACCACCAGGTCGATCTCGGACACGAGGTCCGTGCGCTCGGCCACGGGCAGGAACGCGGAGGGCTCCACGGTGGTGCCGTCCGGGCGCACCCAGCGCACCAGTGCCTCGTACGACGTCACCGCACCGTCCGAGAGCCGCACGATCGGCATGAACATCGCGACGAGCTCGCCGTCGCGCAGGGCGTCGCGCACGGCGCCGTCCACCAGGAAGCGGCGGCGGGCCTCGTCGGCCGCGACCGGGTCGGCGAACTCCACGCGGTCGCGGCCGCGGGCCTTGGCCTCCTGCATGGCCAGGTCGGCGTCGCGCAGCAGGTCCTCCGCGGTCGACCGTCCGTCGCCGGTGGCGATCCCGATGCTCAGCGTGGGGTCCACCCGGTGCACCCCGACCGCGACCGGGCCGCGGGCGCGCGCCCGGATGCGCTCCGCCACGACGCCTGCGTCGGCGGCCGAGTCCAGCGAGGTCAGCACCACCACGAACTCGTCGCCGGTTCCGCGGCCGAGCACGTCGTCCGGGCCGATCGCCGCGGCGACGCGGCTGGCCACCGTGACGATCACCCGGTCGCCCGCCTCGTGCGAGAGGGCGTCGTTGACCGGGCGCAGCCGGTCGATGCCCACCGCCAGCACCGCCACGGTCTCGTCCGGCGCCGTGCGGGCGAGGGTCTCGGCCAGTGCGGTCACGGTGGTGGGGCGGGTGCCGAGCCCGGTGAGCGCGTCGTGCTCGCGCGCGTGCTCCAGCGCCGTCCGGGCCTGCACCGCCTCGTCGACGTCGCGCAGCCCCACCACGTAGCCGAGTCGTGTGCCGTCCTCGTCCGTGGCCCAGCGGCCCAGCGCGAAGACCCACATGTAGGTGCCGTCGCCGCGGCGCAGCCGGAACGTGACCCCGACCCCGCGGGCGGCGGCCATGGCGGCCATCACGTCCGGGATGTCGTCGCCGTGCACGAGCTCGGTGAGCGTGCGGCCGACGACGCCCTCCGGCGTCCACAGCGTGGAGGCGGACACCGACGGCGAGACCCACACGAGGCGCTGGTCGTCGTCGAGCAGGGCGACGATGTCCGACGCGTTCTCGGCGAGCAGCCGGTAGCGCTGCTCGCTCTCGGCCAGGCGCCGGCGCGACTCGTGCCGCTCGGTGACGTCGCGGACGGTCAGGGCGAGCCCGTCGCCGCACGGCGCCCCGTGCAGGTCGTAGTAGCGCACGGACCCGAGCACCTCGTTGGCGTAGGGCACCGCCTCCAGCGCCAGCGGCCGCCGGTGCTCGATGACGTCGAGGTAGGCCGCCCACTGCGGGCTGCTCACCAGGCCCGGGTAGATCTCCAGCATCGTGCGCGCGAGGTACTCCTCGCGCGAGAGCCCCGCAGTCTCCGCGGCCGCGGCGTTGGACTCCACGTGGCGCAGGTCGACGACGTGTCCCGACGCGTCGCGCACCGCCTCGAGGAGCATGAACGGGTCGCGGAGGCTGTCCATCGTGGCCTGGAGCCGGTCGCGGGAGGCGCGCGCCAGCACCGTCCGCTCGTGCAACTCGGCCAGCGCGGTCATCCGGCCGAGGCCCATGGCCACGAACAGCGCGAGGTCGCCCAGAAGGGCGACCTCCTGCGCGTCGAACGCGGTGGGCTCGGCGGCGTACACGACGAGGCAGCCGTGCACCACCCCCTCGACCACCACTGGCAGCCCCACGCCCGAGACGTAGCCGCGGGCGAGCGCCGCCTCGCGCCACGGGCCCATCGTCGGGTGGGTGTCCACGCGGTGCACGAAGGCGGCCTGGCCGGTGCGCACGGCGCGGCCGGCCGGCCCGTCCCCGGCGGGGTCGTCGTCGGCCCAGCTGAACCGCTGCTCGGCGAGGTAGCCCTCCTCGTGTCCTGCCCACGCGACCGGCCGGATGGAGCGGGCGTCGTCGTGCTCGACGACGCCGTACCACGCGAAGCGGTACCCGCCGTCCATGACGACGCTCTCGCAGACGCCTTGAAGGAGGGCCTGCGCGCTGTCCGCTGTGGCGAGCACCCGGCCGGACTGCGAGAGCGTGCTCAGCGCGCGGGTGACGTTGCGCACGCCGTCCGCGGATCGCGCCTCGTCGTCGAGGTCCTGGAGCGTGCCGGTGACGGCGACGCCGCCGTGGTCGCCCGGGCTCACGATGCCGCGCAGCCGCACGACGGGGAGCGCGACGCCGGGCACCGGCTCGAGGACGGTCTCGACCACGTCTCCGACGTGGGCAGCAGCCACGAGCCGGGCCAGGCGGTCCACCGAGCCGGCGGCGAACCGCGACCGCAGCATGGCGAGGTCGACGTCGCCGGCACGGTCGAGCGCGAGCAGCGCGGCGGCCTCGGCGGACAGGTGCAGCACGCGGGTGGACCCGTCCCAGGTGAACCGGGGGAGCTGGCCCTCCGCCGTGCGCCGGATGCGCTCGATCGTGCGCGGCCGCTGCGCGGGGACGGCGACGTCCGGCTCCCGGCGGCGGCCCGGACCCTCCGGGCCGGGCGCCGCCGGCCGCGTGAGTGCCGACGTCACGAGGCCACGCTAGGGATACTACCGGCCACGTTGCGCGTTCGCCCGGCGTCGGTTGTGACACATTCCGTGCAGACCGGTCACAGCCCGGGCCGACGGGCCGGGGCCTCAGGACTCCCCGGTGGCCTCGCGCACGCGGGCGACGAGGTCGGCCGGGTCGACGTCGTCGTCGAACACGGCCACGACGACCCGGCGCGGTCGCCCGCCGCGCTGGGCCAGCCCGACGGACCGGTCGAACCAGGTCAGCGCCTCGGCGAGCTCGCCGAGCGCGTCGCCGTCGCCGCCGCGCTTGAGCCAGCCGCGCAGCACGTGGTTGTGCACCGCCACCAGGCCGGCCGCGACCACGTCGGCCGCGACCGGGCCCATGGGCTGCTCGGCGTAGCGGCGCCCCAGGTAGTGCGAGAAGAGCAGCTGGTAGCGCTGCACCCAGGCGATCTCGCGCTCGCGCAGCTCGGGGGTGCTGCGGGTGAGGCGGTAGCGGCGCAGGGCGACGTCGGGGTCGGCCAGGTAGCTGGTGAGCACGATCCGCAGCGCGCCGCCCACCACCTCCACGGCGTCGCCGGGGGCGGTGTCGAGGTGGTGCCCGGCGCGGGCGACGAGCGCCTCGTGGTCCGGGAAGACCACGGCGTCCTTGGAGGCGAAGTGGTGGAAGAAGGTCCGCCGGGCCACCCCCGCGCGCTCGGCGATCGCGTCCACGGTGGTGGCGGCGTAGCCCTGCCGCTCGAAGAGCTCGAGGGCGGCCCGCGTGATCCGGGCCCGGGCGTCCCCGCGCCGTCCGGCGGCCGCCGGCGCACCGGCCGGGGACGGGCTGTCGGGACGGGCCGGGGAGCTCACGCGCGCATGCTACGGGAACGCGTGACAACCGACTGCACTCAGTGTTACGTTCCCTGCACTTAGTGCAGGAGGTCCCGTGCCCAGTCCCGTGGTCCGTCCGCGCGAGGTGGTCATCGCCGAGGAGCAGGAGTACCTGTTCCACTCCCGGACCGAGGACCTCCAGACGCCGCAGTGGTCCGACGCCGCGTGCCGCGACGCCTCGCCCGACGTCTTCTTCCCGCTCAGCCCGCACGACCTGACCTCGCGCCGCGAGGCGCTGTCGTGGTGCGCCGTCTGCCCGATCGTCGACCCGTGCCGCGAGGTGGCGCTGCGCGACCCGTCGATCGTGGGGATCTGGGGCGGCACCGACGAGCTGGAGCGCTCGCGGCTGCGCGGCCGGCGGCTCCCGCGCTCGGCCTGAGTCTGGCTATTGACATTAGCCATTTGGCTATCTACATTAGCCGCATGAGCACACAGACCCTGTTCCTGAACCGGCCCGAGGGCCGGATCGCCTACGACGTCGCCGGCGAGGGCCCGCTCGTGGTCCTCGTGCCCGGCCTCGGCGACCTGCGCGCCACCTACCGCTTCCTGGCGCCCGCGCTGGTCGCGGGCGGCTACCGCGTGGCCACCACGGACCTGCGCGGCCACGGCGAGAGCACCACGGGCTTCACCTCCTACGGCGACGACGAGACCGGGCGCGACGTGCTCGCGCTCGTCGAACACCTCGGCGGCCCGGCCGTCGTGGTGGGCAACTCGATGGGGGCGGGGGCGGCGGCCTGGGCCGCGGCCGAGCGCCCCGACCTCGTCGCCGGCGTGGTCCTGGTGGGTCCGTTCGTCCGCGACACCGGGTCCGGGTGGCAGAAACTGCTGATCCGGGTGGCGATGGCGCGCCCGTGGGCCGCGGCCGCGTGGCGGGCCTACCTGCCGAAGCTCTACGCCGGGCGCCCGGCGGCCGACCAGGACGCCTACCTCGCCGACGTCGCAGCCGCGATGCGCCGGCCCGGCCACGCCGCCGCCTTCGCCCGGCTCATCGGCCAGCTCGACCACGCCGTCGTCGAGCGCCGGCTCGGCGAGGTGTCCGCACCCGCGCTCGTGGTGATGGGCGAGCTCGACCCGGACTTCCCGGACCCGCGGGCCGAGGCGGAGTGGATCGCGGCCCGCCTGGCCGCCGAGGTGGTGCTGGTGCCGGAGTCGGGCCACTACCCGCAGTCGCAGCGCCCGGACGTCGTGTCCCCCGCGGTGCTCGGCTTCCTCGAGCGGGTGTCCCGCCGTGCCTAGGGCGGGGCTCTCGGCGGACCGCGTCGTGGAGGAGGCCGAGCAGCTCGCCGACGAGGTCGGCCTGGCCCGGCTCACCCTCGCCGCGCTGGCCGAGCGCCTCGGGGTGCGCCAGCCGTCGCTCTACAAGCACGTCGACGGCCTCGACGCGGTGCAGCGCGGCATCGCGGTGCGCGCCAAGACCGAGATGGCCGAGGTCCTCTCGCGCGCCGCGGTCGGCCGGTCGCGCGACGACGCCGTCCGCGCGGTCTGCGCGGCGTACCGCACGTGGGCGCTGGCCCACCCGGGCCGCTACGCCGCCACGGTGCGGGCGGCGCCGGCCGACGACGCCGACGACGCGGCGGCCAGCCGCGCCGTGGTCGACGTCGTCTTCGGCGTGCTGTCGGGCTACGGCCTCGACGGCGACGCGCTCGTGGACGCGACGCGGGCGGTGCGCGCGGCGCTGCACGGGTTCATCGCGCTCGAGAGCGGCGGCGGCTTCGGGATCCCGCGCGAGATCGACCGCAGCTTCGAGCGCCTCGTCGACGGCCTGGTCGCGGCGCTGGCGTCGTCCGCCTTCGCCCCCTGACCCCACCGGATGTCACTGGTGAAACGGCTGCTTCCCGGGCCGGGTAGCAACCGTTTCACCAGTGACGTCGGGGTCAGCCGCGCAGGACGGAGACGGTGAGCGTCACGCCGTGGCCACCGGAGGCGAGCACCTGGGGCGCCGGGGTCGCCTGCTCCTTCGCCGGGCCGAACACCCAGCCGGCCACGGGCGACCTGCTGCCGGTGACGACGGAGAGCCGCACCCCGCGGGTGAGCGCCCGCACCACGGCCACGCGGTGCCCCTTGCGGAAGAACAGCGTGTAGGTCGTCCGGTGCGTCAGGCGCCAGCCGGCCGCGAGGTGCAGGTGCTCGGTGAGCGCGGTGCGCGCCGTGTCGGTGACGGTCACCCGGTGCAGCGCGTCGTCGACCACCAGCGTGCGCGTGACCGGCACGGTGAACATCGAGCTGGTGATCCGCATGGTGTCCCGGCGCCCCGACCGCACCCGGGTGACCAGGCGCGAGCCGTGGTCGAGCACTGCGGGGTGCGCCGGGACCGCGAGGTTGTGCGCCCCCGGCGACGACTGCCACGACGCGAGCAGGTTCGTCGGGTCGTGGGAGTACGAGCCCGGGTCCACGATCACGTCGGTGCCCCACGTGGACCACGTGAACGACGTGTGGTCGTACTGCCCGTGCGCCACGCGGGGCAGCCCGAGCCGCACCGTGAACCACGTCGTCGACGGGTCGGTCCACGACCAGCGCCCGGCCAGCAGGCCCCAGCCGTCGGTGAGCCACAGCGCCTGGTTCGGCAGCGGGGCCGCGCCCGTGGTCGGCCAGCCGTCGCCGAGCGCGGCCAGCCGGCCCAAGGGGCTGGTGAGCTGGGCCGCGACGACCCGCGCGCGCCGGATCAGCACCGCGAGCGGGGTGAGGTCCGGGTGGGCGGGCAGCCCGGCGAGAACGGCGTAGGTCCGCTCCCACAGGCTCAGGTTGAACATGTGGTACGCCGCGGACTCCTCGCGCGTGAAGCCGCCCGAGTCGAACAGCGCGGGGATCTCCGCCAGCAGCCGCTGCGCGGCCGCCACGCCCAGCTCGGGCCGGGCGAGCACCACCGAGCTGTCGACGAGCGCGAGGTTGGCCATGGTGCCGTGGTTGTGCACCCGGTGGTAGGGCGGCCCGTAGTAGCGGCGCGCGTCGAGGTTGGCGGTCACGCTCGCCTCGAGCGAGGCGCGCAGCGCGTCGTCGCCGGTGAGCGGCACCAGGCAGTTGAGCACCTGCTCGCGCCGCGTGTTGGTGCCCTCCGACCACCCTGCCGCGACCGCCGCGGCGAGGTCGTCCGCCGTCGCCGAGCCGGGGTCCGGGTCCTCGGCGAGCCCCTCCACGATCCCCGCCCTGAGCCCCGGGGCGACGTCCGGCCCGGCGAGGTACACCGGCACCGCCCAGAGCAGCGACTGCCAGTACAGCCGTCGCGTGGGGTCGGAGAACGCGGCCGGGGCCACGGCGAGGTCGACGTGCTCGGGGTCGAACGTCGTCGTGCGACCCATGATCGTGACGGTGCCGGCAGCGAGGTCCGCCGTGGTGTTGCCCCACGAGGGCGACGCCGAGGCCACCGCGTGGCAGTACTGCGAGGCGAGGTCCGGGTCCGGCGTCGCCGCGGATGCCGGTGCCGCAGCCACGACCGGCACGAGCCCGGCGGCCAGGAGCGCGGCCACGGCGGCGGTCAACGGTGCGAGCCGCCCCTTGGCTCGCAGGCTGCGCGAGTCGCTCGGCGCGCGGGTCGTCGTCGGGACGGGGGGCCGTCCCGTCACCACGCGTAGGCCTCGGGCGCGGTGCCGCCCGGGCCCGGGAAGATCTCGTCGATCCGCGCCAGCGCGGCCTCGTCCAGCGTGATCTCCAGCGCGCGCAGCGCACCGTCGAGCTGGTCCTGCGTGCGCGGGCCGACGATCGGCGCGGTCACGGCCGGCTGGTGCAGCAGCCAGGCGAGCGCGACGTCGCCGGGCGCGTGCCCCAGCTCGTCGCAGAACGACTCCCACGCCTCGATCGCGGGCCGGTGCCGCTCGATCGCCTCCGCGGCCCGGCCGCCGGTGCTGCGCCCGGCCGACCCCTCCGCGGTCTTGCGCAGGATGCCGCCCAGCAGGCCGCCGTGCAGCGGCGACCACGGGATGACGCCCAGGCCGTAGTGCTGCGCCGCCGGCAGCACCTCGAGCTCGACGGTGCGCTCCACCAGGTTGTAGATCGACTGCTCGCTCACCAGCCCGACGGTGCCGCGGCGGCGCGCGGCCTCCACGCCCTGCGCGATGTGCCAGCCGGCGAAGTTCGAGCTGCCGACGTAGAGGATCTTGCCCTGCTGGCGCAGCACCTCCATCGACTCCCAGATCTCGTCCCACGGGGTCGCCCGGTCGACGTGGTGCATCTGGTAGACGTCGATGTAGTCGGTCTGGAGCCGGCGCAGCGACGCGTCGCACGCCCGGCGGATGTTGAGCGCCGAGAGCTTGCCGTCGTTGGGCCAGTCGCCCATGTCGCCGTAGAGCTTGGTGGCCAGCACGGTGCGCTCGCGGCGGCCGCCGCCCTGGGCGAACCACTCGCCGATGATCGACTCGGTGCGGCCGCGGTTCTCGCCCCAGCCGTAGACGTTCGCCGTGTCGAAGAAGTTGATCCCCGCCTCGTGGGCGTGGTCCATGATCGCGTCCGAGTCCGGCTGGCTCGTGACGGGACCGAAGTTCATGGTGCCCAGGCAGAGCCGGCTGACCTTCAGCCCGCTGCGCCCGAGGTGGACGTAGTCCATCGAGGACCCCCTGTGGTCGATGCCCTTGCGACTGTAGCCCAGGAACCGCCGGCCCGACCGGCCTCAGCCGAGCTGGCCGTACGCCGAGGTCGCGTGGACGGTGAGCAGCAGCCGGCGGTCGGCGACCATCGCACGGCGGTAGTCGTCCCAGTCCGGGTGCTCGCCGTTGAGCTGGCGGTAGTAGTCGACCAGGCCGTCCACCGTCGCGTCGTCCGGCGTCTGCGCCACCGCGCTCAGCGTGGCCGTTCCGTCGAGCACGACGTAGCGCCAGAACGACGCGTCGGTGACGTGCAGGGCCACGCGGGGGTCGCGGCGCAGGTTGGCCGTCTTCGCGCGGTCGTCGGTCACCGACACGACGGGCCGGCCCTCGGCGTCGGCGGCGAACAGCACGTTCGACAGCTGCGGGCGGCCGTCGCGGCGCAGCGTGGTGACGACGCCGCGGTGCACCTCGTGCGCGAAGGCCAGGGCGGTGGGCAGGTCCACGGGATCTCCTCCGGGTCAGGGCCCCAGCCTGCCGCCGCGCGCCGGCTCGCGCACCAGGCACGCCCGAAGCGCACCGCTCCGCGCGGTGCTCCGCCCGCGCGGCGGTCCTGCGGCGACGCCCCGAGCCCGGGTGGTTGACTGCGTGCAGCGCGGGCACCGGCTGCGACGGCCGGCGCGACCGCACGGGGCACGCGGACGCCGAGCGCGCCCGGCGACGACGGAGGGAAGGCCATGGCACTGGACAAGGTGGTCGGCTCGGCCGCGGAGGCGGTGGCCGACATCGGCAGCGGGGCCACCCTCGCGGTGGGCGGCTTCGGGCTCTGCGGGATCCCGAGCGTGCTCATCGCGGCGCTGCTCGACACCGGCGTCGGGGACCTGTCCGTGGTGTCCAACAACTGCGGCGTCGACGGCTGGGGCCTGGGGATGCTGCTGGGCGAGAAGCGCATCGCGCGGATGACGTCGTCCTACGTGGGCGAGAACAAGGAGTTCGAGCGGCAGTTCCTGCACGGCGAGCTCGAGGTCGAGCTGATCCCCCAGGGCACGCTCGCCGAGCGGCTGCGCGCCGGGGGCGCGGGCATCCCGGCGTTCTACACCCCCGCCGGGGTGGGCACGCAGGTGGCCGACGGCGGGATGCCGTGGCGCTACGACGGCTCGGGCGCCGTCGCGGTGGCCTCGCCGGCCAAGGAGACGCGCGAGTTCGACGGACGCGAGTACGTCCTCGAGCGCGGCATCGTCACCGACTTCGCCCTCGTGCGGGCCAGCGTGGGCGACCGCCACGGCAACCTCGTGTTCGACAAGTCCACGCGCAACTTCAACCCGCTCGTGGCCACGGCCGGCCGGGTGACGATCGCCGAGGTCGAGCGCCTCGTCGAGCCGGGCGAGCTCGACCCGCAGACGGTCCACACCCCGGGGGTCTTCGTGCAACGGGTCGTGGCGCTGACCCCGGACCAGGCGGCCGACAAGCGCATCGAGCGCCGCACCGTCAGCAAGGAGGCGTGAGATGGCGCTGACCCGCGAGGAGCTCGCGGCCCGCGTGGCCCTCGAGCTGCGCGACGGCGAGTACGTGAACCTCGGCATCGGCCTGCCGACCCTCGTGCCCAACTACCTGCCGCCGGGCGTCACCGTGGTGCTGCAGTCCGAGAACGGCATCCTCGGCACCGGCCCCTACCCGCGCGACGCCGACGTCGACGCCGACCTCATCAACGCCGGCAAGGAGACCGTGACGGTGCTGCCCGGCGCCGCGTTCTTCGACTCGGCCGCGTCGTTCGCGATGATCCGGGGCGGGCACATCGACGCCGCGATCCTCGGCGCCATGCAGGTCTCGGTCCGCGGCGACATCGCCAACTGGATGATCCCCGGCAAGATGGTCAAGGGCATGGGCGGCGCGATGGACCTCGTGCACGGCGCCAAGCGCGTCATCGTGATGATGGAGCACGTGGCCAAGGACGGCTCGCACAAGATCGTCGAGCAGTGCTCGCTGCCGCTCACCGGCAAGGGCGTGGTCGACCGCATCATCACCGACCTCGCCGTCATCGACGTCACCGTGGACGGCCTGGTGCTCGTGGAGACGGCGCCCGGGGTCAGCCCCGACGACGTCGTCGCCGCCGCAGGGGCTCCCCTCACGGTGTCGATCGGCTGAGCCCGGCCCACGAGCGCCTCGGGGCGCCACTGCGCGGCATCATGGGGCGCATGGGATCACGCGTGATGGGCTGGCTGCCGTTCCTCGTCTTCGTGGTGCTCGCCGTGGCGGCGTGCGTCGTCGGGTACGCCCAGTCGCAGACCTGACGGCGCCGGACGCCGGACACCGGAGGGCACGAGCGCCTGCCGGCCGCCGCCGTCGGTGCCAGGATCGGGGCATGGACGCGTCCCGTGCCGGCCTGCCCGCGACCTCCGCCGACCTCGTCGACGTGCCGAAGCTCGTCACGGCGTACTTCACCGTCCACCCGGACCCGGGCGACCCGGCGCAACGGGTGTCGTTCGGCACGTCCGGCCACCGCGGCTCGGCCCTCACGGCGAGCTTCAACGAGGACCACATCCTCGCGACGAGCCAGGCCATCTGCGACTACCGCACCGCCCAGGGCATCGACGGCCCGCTGTTCCTCGGCGCCGACACCCACGCGCTGTCCGAGCCGGCCACGGTCTCGGCGCTCGAGGTGCTGCTGGCCAACGGCGTCGACGTGCTCGTCGACGCGCGCGGCGGCTACACCCCCACCCCGGCGGTCTCGCGCGCGATCCTCGTGGCCAACGCTCGCGGGGCGCGCGCCGACGGCATCTGCGTGACCCCCTCGCACAACCCGCCCTCGGACGGCGGGTTCAAGTACAACCCGCCGGACGGCGGCCCCGCCGGCACGGAGATCACCGGCTGGATCCAGGACCGCGCCAACGAGCTGATGCGCGGCGGCCTGTCGGGCGTGCGGCGGGTGTCGGCCGAGAGCCGCCACGCGGGCACGTACGACTTCCTCGACGCCTACGTCAGCGAGCTCGGGACGGTGGTCGACCTCGAGGTCGTGCGCGCCGCCGGCGTGCGCATCGGGGCCGACCCGCTCGGCGGCGCGAGCGTGGCCTACTGGGGCGCGGTGGCCGAGCGCTACGGCCTCGACCTCACGGTGGTCAACCCCGAGGTGGACCCGACCTTCCGGTTCATGACCCTCGACTGGGACGGCCGCATCCGCATGGACTGCTCCTCGCCCTGGGCGATGGCCGGCCTCATCGCGCGGCAGCACGACTTCGACGTCGCGACCGGCAACGACACCGACTCCGACCGGCACGGGATCGTCACGCCCGACGGCGGGCTCATGAACCCCAACCACTTCCTGGCCGTGGCGGTCGACTACCTCTACCGCGGCCGCGACGGATGGCCGCAGGACGCCGCGGTCGGCAAGACCCTCGTGAGCTCGTCGATGATCGACCGCGTCACCGCGTCCCTGGGACGACGCCTCCTCGAGGTGCCGGTGGGCTTCAAGTGGTTCGTGCCGGGGCTGCTCGACGGCTCCGTCGGCTTCGGGGGCGAGGAGAGCGCCGGCGCGAGCTTCCTGCGTCGCGACGGGTCGGTGTGGACCACCGACAAGGACGGCATCGTCCTGTGCCTGCTGGCGTCGGAGATCACCGCCGTCACCGGCGAGTCGCCGTCCGCCCGCTACCGGCGGCTCGCCGAGGAGTTCGGCGAGCCGGCGTACGCCCGGATCGACTCGCCGGCCACGCGCGAGCAGAAGGCGGTGCTCGCCCGGCTGTCGCCGGACCAGGTGTCGGCCACGGAGCTCGCGGGCGAGCCCATCACGGCCACCCTCACCGCGGCGCCCGGCAACGGGGCGCCGATCGGCGGTCTCAAGGTGTGCACCGAGAACGGGTGGTTCGCGGCGCGCCCGTCCGGCACGGAGGACGTGTACAAGCTCTACGCCGAGTCCTTCCGCGGGCAGCAGCACCTCGCGCTCATCCAGGACGAGGCCCGCGCGATCGTGTCGTCGGCGCTCGGCGCCTGACCCGCGGCCACGTGCGCGACGGCCGGCGGGCGCCGTCCGCGGATATCGTTCCGGGCATGACGCCGCCCTCGCGCCGCCTCGACGCGGACCCGATCGAGGAGGCGCACCGCCAGTGGGTGGCCCACGGCTGGACCGAGGCGGCCGACGGGATGGCCGCGATCACCTCGCTGATGCGCGCGCACCAGATCGCGCTGTCGCGCGTGGAGGCCGTGCTGCGCCCGTACGACGTGTCGTTCGCGCGGTACGAGGTGCTCATGCTGCTCTACCTCAGCCGCCGCCGGTCGCTGCCGATGCGCGTGATCGGGTCGCGGCTCCAGGTGCACCAGACCAGCGTCACGAACGCGGTCGACCGGCTCGAGTCCGCGGGCCTGGTGGAGCGGGTCCCGCATCCCACGGACCGCCGCGCCACCCTCGTGCGCCTCACCGACGACGGCGCGGTGCTCGCCGAGAAGGCCACGGAGGCGCTCAACCGCGACGTGTTCGCCGAGCCGGGGCTGAGCCCCTCCGGCGTGGACTCGCTCGTGCGCGTGCTGCGCCAGCTCCGGCGCCGCGCCGGCGACTTCTGACCGAGTCCCGCCCAGCGCGGCCGCGGCCGCGCTATACCTGGCCCGGAACCGGGACCAGGAGGTCGGCCATGGCACTGCACGAGCTCGGCCAGGTGCACATCTCGACGGACGCGTTCGACGAGGCGCTCGCCTTCTACCGCGACGCGCTGGGGCTGCCGGTGGAGATCCTCGTGCCCGAGCAGGGGATGGCCTTCTTCCGCCTCGGTGCGACGCGGCTGTACCTCTCGCACCCGGCGGACGACGCGTTCCGGTCCCGGCCGGTCCTCTACCTCACCTGCGACGACATCGACGCGGAGGTCGCGGTCCTCGCGGCGCGTGGAGTGCGCTTCGTCGACGAGCCGCACCTGGTGCACCGCGGCGACGAGCACGAGCTGTGGCTGGCCTTCTTCGAGGCGCCGGACGGGCTGCGGCACGCGGTCATGGAGCAGCGCGCGGCCTGAGCGGCCGCGCGCTGCTCCGGTGCCTGCTGCTCAGAGGTGCGGTCGCACCTTCGCGGCCGACGTCCTCGCGACCCCGGACGCGTGGCCCGGCATCACGGCGGTGACCTTGCAGCTGATGGTGTGCCACACCATCCACGCCGGCACGGTGAAGGTGGCGGAGCGGGCGCCGGTGATGGGCCTCCCGTTGCTGAGCCACTGGTAGGCGTACCGGGTGGGCCGCAGCGACCACGAGCCGTGGTTCACCGTCAGGCGCGAGCCGACGCGCCTGGTGCCGGAGATCGTCGGGGCGCGCAGCACCCGCGGTGCGGGGGCGGGTGCGATCTTGACCCCCCGCGAGCCGACGGTGGCCGCCTGGTAGCCGGTCGACCGGCCGGTCTCCCGCACCGAGACGTAGCGGCCGACGTCGGCGGCGGTGGGCCGGTACGACGTCCCCGTCGCGCCCCGGATCGCCGTGCGTCCGCGGTACCACTGGTAGGTCACGGTGACGGCCGGGGTCCCCCAGCTGCCGCTGGCGGTCCGGGTCCAGCCGACCCTGCCGACGCGCAGGGTGTAGCCGTAGCGCGCGGTGCCGGTGATCCTCGGCAAGGAGGTGGCCCGCAGGGCCGGCACGCCGGCCGACACCGACAGCGGCACGTGCACCACGAGCGTGGTGTTGGGGCCGGACGACGGGTCGGTCGACCCGGAGGCCGAGAACCGCAGCCAGCGGGCGGCGGAGTGCACCGCGCCGGGCAGCGTGACGGTGAGCCCGAACGGGCTCGGCGTCGTGACCTGCACCGTGCCGAGCGACTGGAGCGGGTCGTCGTCGCTGGCCGAGGCCTCGAGCACCGCGGTGACGTCGGCGGCGCCGATCCACGGCACGCTCGGGTCGGGACCGGTCGACCAGCTCCAGGCCCGCTCGGCCCCCGTGGTGTCGAGCACGAGCCGGTCGCCGCCGGCCGGGCGCGAGGAGAAGGGCACGGTCAGCTCGCGCGACTCGGTGCTGGCGTGGCTGAAGGCGAGCTCGACCGCGACGTCCGACCCGTCCTCCGCGGCGGTGACCTCGAAGGGGGTGACCAGGTCGAGCGAGTCGCCGGCGTCGGCGGGCGCGGCGTCCGACCACGTGGCGTGCAGGCGCAGCTGGTAGCCGGTGCCGACGGTCAGGGGCGTGGGCAGTGCCGTGACGTCGATGGAGCCGGTCGACCCGAAGCCGGCCAGCACCCCCTCGTCCGCGTCCGCGCCGGAGCCCACGACGTCGCCGGCACGCTCGACGCTCCAGCGCACATCAGGTGCGGGTGCGGCGAGGTCCTCCGGCGCCCAGTCGAAGGCGGTCGGCAGGCTCACGTTCATATGGCCGGTGTCCACGGGGACCTCGACCTGGGGGTAGCGCGCGACGACGCGCTCGCCCGAGCTGCCGACGTGGACGGTCCACGTGCGCGGCGCCGTCGACGCGCCGCTCGGTGCGGCAACCGCTGCCGCCACCGCGACGGCACCGGCCAGCATCACGGCCTGGACCCCGTGTCGAGTCATCTCGTTCTCCTCCTCCGCGGGCTGCGACCCGCTGGACGACGCACGCCCGGCAGCACCGTGCGAGGCGGCGCAACGACGCGAACATCGGGCGCGACGATGTCCGGTCTTGAGCCCGGGCCTGTGAGGCAGATCACCGCGCGGACGTCGGAGCCGCTTCAGTCCGGGTCCCCGCGAGGCCGAGGAGTGTCACTGGTCTCGACCGGAGGACTCGGGCTGTCCCGTGCCTCGTGGTCGGGGCGACGTGCCCGTCACCGTCGTCGGGCACCGCCTGGATCGAGGAGGGGTCCCATGGCCCGTCGAGGCACTGCCGTCCTGGCCGTCGCGGCCACCGTCGCAGCGCTCACCGTGTCCCCCGTCGGGCTCGCGAGCGCCGGCGCCGCACCTGGGGTGGCCGGCTGGGTCGCGTTCGACGCCACCGACCGCACCAAGGTGCCGGACTACTACGGGACGCCGAACTGGGTGAACAGCCCCCAGACGCTGGCCGACGCCGTCGTCACGATCCAGGCCGCGCCCGGCGACGCCGGGAGCGGAGCCACGGCGATCGCGACGGTCGACCCGGCGAGCGGCGCCGTCACCGACATCGACGTCACCGACCCGGGGTCCGGCTACACCGCCACGCCCTCGGTCGTCATCACCTCGCCGGGCGTGACGCCCAGCGCGACGGCCGCGGCGACCGCCGACATCTCGCAGGGCGTCGTCTCCACGGTCACGGTGCAGGAGACCGGGTACGGCTACACGCACCCGGTCGCCTCCGCGTCCGGCGGCTCGCCCACGACCCCGGTGGCGCTGCTCGCCAGCGGCGGCGTCGACGCGCTCCAGCTCACCGACGGGGGCTCCGGCTACACGGTCGCGCCGGTCGTGTCGTTCTCGCTGCCCGACGTCGCCGGCGGGGAGGCGCCGACGGCCACCGCGACGATGGACGCGAACGGCCACGTGACCGGCATCCAGCTGCTCACCCCGGGCTCGGGCTACACCACCGCGCCGGTCGTCACCGTCACCGACGGCCCGACGCCGAACCCGACCGCCGCCACGGTGACCGCAACGCTCAAGGTGACCCAGGTCGACGTCGTGCCGGACCAGGGCACACCGTCCGTCACCGGCGGCGAGGGCTACACGACCGCCCCCGACGTCACCATCACCGACGCGTCGGGCACCGGCACCGGCGCCACGGCCACCGCGGACGCCGTCGTGCTCGGCGCGATCGGCTCGATCACGGTCGACACGCAGGGCGCCGGCTACCTCACCCCGGGCATCAAGAAGTTCGTCGACACCCTGCCCGGCCTCACGGCGGACAAGGCGAACAACCTCGACGAGTACATCCCGATCGCCGTGCCGGACACCACGACCTACCCCGGCTCGGACTACTACGAGATCGCCGTCGTGCAGTACCGGCACGTGTTCAACAGCACGATCCCCGGGCCCGGGGCGCTCGTGCGCGGGTACGTGCAGCTGTCGACCTCGGTCGTGCCCGGCCGGCAGATCCCTCTGACGAACGCCAACCTCGACCCGGCCGTCGCGCCGGCGCCGATCCTCGACCCGCACGGCGTGCAGTACACGGCGGTCGACCCGCCGAGCTACCTCGGCCCGACGATCGTGGCCCGCAAGGACCGCCCGGTGCGCGTGCTCTTCCGCAACCTGCTTCCGACCGGTGAGGGCGGCAACCTCTTCCTGCCCGTCGACACCACGATCATGGGCTCGGGCATGGGCCCGAACGCCATGAAGCTCGACCCGGTCACCAAGGTCCCGATGGACATGGCGATGAACGCGGGCACGGTCACCGACGAGGTGCGCAACCCCTACTGCGGGCAGCTCCCCAAGCCCGCCGACTGCTACTCCGAGAACCGCTCCACGATGCACCTGCACGGCGGCATCACCCCGTGGATCAGCGACGGGACGCCGCACCAGTGGACGACGCCGGCCGGCGAGACCACCGACTACCCCAAGGGCGTCAGCGTCTCCAACGTGCCTGACATGCCTGACCCGGGCCCCGGCGCGATGACGTTCTTCTACACCAACCAGCAGAGCGCGCGGCTGCTCTTCTACCACGACCACGCGTGGGGCATCACCCGCCTCAACATCTACGCCGGCGAGGTCGCGGCGTACCTGGTCACCGATGCCACCGAGGACAAGCTCACCGGCAGCGGCGGGCCGCTCGAGGGCATGGGCCTGGGCCAGGAGCTCGTCATCCAGGACAAGACCTTCGTGCCGGACGCCACCACCGTGGCGCTCGACGACCCGACCTGGGACTACAGCCGCTGGGGCGGCGAGGGCAACATGTGGCTGCCCCACGTCTACATGCCGGCGCAGGCGCCCGCGAGCTCGCAGGGCGTCAGCAGCTACGGCCGGTGGATGTACGGCGCCTGGTTCTGGCCGCCGCAGACGAACATGAAGTACGGGCCGATCGACAACCCGTACTACGACCCGTCGTGCGACCCGGACACCGCCGACTTCTGCCAGCCGGCGCAGATCCCCGGCACGCCGAACGTGTCGACCGGCATGGAGGCGTTCAACGACACCCCTGTGGTGAACGGCGTCGCCTACCCCACGACCACGCTGGACCCGAAGGCCTACCGGTTCCGCATCCTCAACGGCAGCAACGACCGGTTCTGGAACCTCCAGTGGTACGTCGCCGACCCCACGACCGGGACTCTGAGCGAGGTCGCGCTCGACCCGCAGCAGGTGGCCGCGGCGAAGTCCGACCCCACGGTCGTGCCGCAGCCCGACCTCGACAAGAGCCCGGCCGGCCCGAGCTGGGTCCAGATCGGCAACGAGTCGGGGTTCCTGCCGGCGCCCGCCGTGATCCCCAACCAGCCCATCACCTGGATCACCGACCCGACGCGGTTCGACGCGGGCAACGTCGACAAGCACGCGCTGCTGCTGGCCCCGGCCGAGCGCGCGGACGTCGTCGTCGACTTCTCGCAGTACCGCGGCAAGACGCTGATCCTGTACAACGACGCCCCGGCCGCGTTCCCCGCGCGCCAGGCGAACCAGGACTACTACACCGACGACGCCGACCTCACCGACACCGGTGGTGCGCCTACCACGCTGCCGGGCTACGGGCCCAACACCCGCACGCTCATGCAGGTGCGCATCAGCACGGCGACGCCGAGCGTCGCGTTCGACCGGCCCAACACCACCAACGACCGCATGGGCGCGCTCGAGGCGGCGTTCGGGCACCACGTCGACCCCGTCACGGGCAAGCCGGCAGGCGTCTTCGAGTCCGGCCAGAACCCGATCGTGGTGGGCCAGGCCGCCTACAACTCCGCCTACGGCACCTCGTTCGGCGGCGGCTACTGCGACATCAAGGCGCTCCCTGCCGACAAGCAGCCGGCCAAGTGCGACGGCTACGCGCGCATCCAGCAGCAGGGCGGCGACCCGTTCACCTTCGACACGCTGGACGGGAAGAAGCTCTCGATCCCGTTGACCTCCAAGGCGATCCACGACGAGATGAACGCCGCGACGTTCGACGAGTACGGACGGATGAGCGCCAACATGGGTGTGGAGGCACCGGGCGCCACGCCGCTGACGCAGAACATCATCCTGTACCCGTTCGTCAACCCGGCGACGGAGGAGCTGTGGGGCGAGGCGACACCGAGCAGCCTCGACGTGACACCCATCGCCTCGGCCGACGACGGCACGCAGATCTGGAAGATCACGCACAACGGGGTGGACACGCATCCGGTGCACTTCCACCTGTTCGACGTGCAGCTGCTCAACTGGGTCACGTGGGACAACATCATCATCCCGCCCGATCCCAACGAGCTCGGGTGGAAGGACACCGTGCGGGTGAGCCCGCTGGAGGACACCTACGTCGTCGCGCGGCCGATCGTCCCGACGATCCCGTTCGGCGTGCCCACCAGCAAGCGGCTGCTCAACCCGATGATGCCCGAGGGCGCCGTCGGCGACCTGAACGGCAGCTTCAACGGCCAGGAGGCCGGCTTCAACAACACCGACGTCAACGGCAACCCGATGACGCGGCCGATCGCCAACGTCATGACCGACTTCGGCTGGGAGTACGTGTGGCACTGCCACATGCTCAGCCACGAGGAGATGGACATGATGCGGCCGATGGTGCTGCACGTGCCGACGGCCCTGCCTGCCAAGCCGGTGCTGACCATCGACAAGAACGCCGACCCGGTCGCGCTGACGTGGACGGACGGGACGCCGGTCGACTACAACGACCCGACGACGTGGACCACCCACGAGACGCAGGCCGAGATCGGCTACCACCTCGAGCGCGCGCCGATCACCGCCGACGGCACGCCGGGGGCGTGGACGCGGATCCAGTCGCCGCTCGCGAACCAGGTCACGACCACGGACGCGGCAGCCGGCTCGGTCAAGTGGTTCTACCGCGTCAGCGCCTACAACGAGTCCGGCGAGGTGACGTCCGACGTCGTCACCTCGGCCCTGCCGCCGAGCGCGCCGACCGCGCTGACGGCCCAGCAGGGCAACGGCCGCGTGGCCCTCAGCTGGACCGCGCCTGCGGACAACGGCGGGGCGCCGGCGACGGGCTACGCCGTGCAGCGCAGCACCGACGGCACCACGTGGACCACGATCACCGCCGACAGCGGGTCGTCCGCCACCAGCGGCATGGCCACGGGGCTCACCAACGGGACGTCGTACGTGTTCCGGGTGGCCGGGGTCAACGCCGCCGGCACGGGCGCGTGGTCCGACGCCAGCGCCCTCGCGACGCCGGACGTGCTGCCGGCCGCGCCGACGGTGTCGTCGGTGCTGGCGGGCGACACGCAGGTCACGGTGACCTGGAGCGCGCCGGCGCCGAACGGCGGCTCGGCCGTCACCGGGTACGCGGTGGAGCGCAGCACCGACGGCGGGCTCACGTGGAGCTCGGCCGTGGCCGACACCGGGAGCACGGCGCTCTCGGCGACGGTCACCGGGCTGACCAACGGCACGTCGTACCGGTTCCGCGTGGCCGCGATCAACGCCATGGGCGGCGGCGCGTGGTCGGCGGCGTCCGCCGCCGTGCGGCCCGGCGCCAACGTCACGGTGCCCTCGGCGCCCTCCGCGCCCACGGGCGTGGCCGGCGCGACGGGGACGCGGCGCATCACGGTCACCTGGGTCGCACCGGCCGACGGCGGGTCGCCGATCACCGGGTACGCGCTCCAGTACACGACCAACGGCGGGACCAGCTGGACGACGGTGACGTCGAACTCCGGGACCACCGCGGTCACCCGCTCCGTCACCGGCCCGCGGGCCGGGACGGCCTACCGGTTCCGCGTCGCCGCGATCAACGCGGTCGGCACCGGCGCCTACTCGGGCATGTCGGCGGCGGTCACCGCCCGCTGACGCCCCTTCCCCGTCCGCCCCACGGCCCCCCGGTGGGGCGGACGGTCATGTCCGGCGCCCGCGCGCGGTCCGCGGACGCGGTGCGGGGACATGGCCGTCCGGGCTGGCGGCGTCGCTGCCGGTGAAGATGTCGATGAGCTCGCCGACGTGGTGCGGGGCCTCGGCGGGGTGGCGGAAGGCCCGGTCGGCGTTGACGGCGTACGTGTTGCGCCGGCCGGTGCGGCTCTTCGTGAGGTAGCCCGCCCGCTCGAGGTCGCTGACGATGCCGGTCGCCGAGCGCTCGGTGATCCGGGCCTGCTCGGCGATGTCGCGGATGCGGATGTCGGGCTGGCGCGCGATGAGCAGCAGCACGCGGCCGTGCGAGGTGAGCAGCGTCCAGCCCCGCCCGGCGGGCTCCTCCGCGGCGCCGGGCTCCGTGCCCGTCGCGCCACCGGCCCCTGCGGGGCCGGGGCGGCCACGTCCGGACGCCGTCGTCACGACCGCCATCCTGCCCGAACCGCGGCTGCGACGGGCACCCTCGGCGGTTCGAGTTGACCGGAAATCTCTTTCAGGTATTGTCCTTCACATGATGGTGCTGCGGGTCGTCCGAGGCGTGCTGTCCCTGCTGGCCGCGGGGGCGCTGGCCGCACTGCTGCTCGCCCTCAGCGGGCGCGAGGGCGAGGTGTCGCTGCTCACCGTGGGCCTCGGCGACCGCGGCACCGTCGACGTGGGGCTGCGGACGACGGCGGCCACCGCCGTGCTGCTCCTGCTCGTCACCGGCGTGGGCGCCGTCGTCGCGTCCTACAGCGTCCGCAACCTGACCGGCCAGCACCGGGTGGCGCGGTACGCCGTGGCGCTGCTCGCGGTGGTGCTCGCGCTCGTGGTCGCGGTGAGCGCCGCGTCGCTGCCGCTCCTCGCGATCGCCTGGGCGGTGCCCTCGCTCGCCCTCCCCGTGCTGGTGTCGCACGCGGGCACCGCGGAGTCGCGCGAGGCGGCGCGGCTGGTTCGCGCGCGGCTCCTGATCGGCGACGCGCTGCTCGCCGCCGCGGTCGTGCTCCTCGGCGTCACGACCCGCACGTGGGACCTCGCGGCGCTCCCGGGAGCCGTCGCGTCGGGCGGGGCCGTCGTCGCGATCGCCGCGCTGCTCGTCGTCGCGGCCGGGACCGTGCGCAGCGCGCTGGTGCCCGCCCACCGCTGGCTGCCGGAGACGGCCGAGGCGCCGTCGCCGGTCAGCGCGCTGCTGCACGCCGGGCTGGTCAACGGGCTCGGGGTGCTCGCCCTGCTGCTCTGGCCGCTGGTGCAGGCGACGTGGACCGCCCGCGCGGCGCTGCTGCTGCTCGGCGCCACCACCGCGCTCGTGGCCACCGCCCAGCTGCGCACCCGCGCGGACGTGAAGGGCCGGCTCGCGGCGTCCACGTCGTCGCAGATGGGCTACCTCGCGGTGCAGGTCGGCCTCGGGCTGCCGGCCGCCGCGCTGGCCCACATCGTGGGCCACGGCGTCTGGAAGGCCACCCTGTTCCTGCGCGCCGGCGGTGCCGTGGACCGGTCCCGGCGCCCGGCCGTGCCGGCGGGCCGGCCGCTGTCGGCGCGCGCGCTGGCCGGCGCGGGCGCCGCGAGCGCCGCGGTGGTCGCCGCCGCGGCCGCCGGGCCGCTCGGTCCGTGGCCGGCCCTCGGCGCCCCCGCGGAGCTGCTGCCGCTCGTGCTGGTGCTCGGCGTCCTCTGGCTGGCGCTGGCCCACCTCGCCACCCGCGCGACCGCGCCCGGCGCCCGGCTGCTCGCCTCGGCCGCCGTGCTGCTCGGCGGCGCGGCCTACCTCGTGGGGCTGCGCGGACTGACCCACCTGCTCGCCCCGGCCTTCGGGGAGCCGGCCGGCTGGGCCGACCCCGCCGGGCCCGTCCTCGGCGGCGCGGTCGCGGGGCTCGTCGCCGTGGGCGCGGCGGCGTGGTGGCTCGACACCGCGGTGCGCCGCGGCGCGCTGCCGACCGGCCTGCCCCGCCGCGTGGCCCGCGCCTCGCTGCGCCCCTGGCCGGTGCGCGAGCGGCTGGCGCCCCGGCCCGTGGCCGCGCTCGCCGTGCCGCCCGTGGCCGACGGCGACGCCGAGCGCGCCCGCCAGGCGGTGGCGGTGGCCGGCGAGGCGGTGGCCCCCGTGTACCCGCTGACCTCGTTCGTGGCGAGCAACCCGCTCGCCGGGGTGGAGGCGCTCGGCTTCCCCCGGGCCACGGCGCTCGCCGAGCAGCTGTGGGGCGCGCAGGCCGGCCCGTCCGGGGCCGTCCTCCGCGACGCGCTGGGCTCGACCGGCGCGCAGGACCTCGACCGCGCGGTGACCGCGCTGCTGGGCGAGGGCACCCGGCCGCGCGCCGTCGCCGGCCGCAGCATCGACCCCGGCCCGCTCCTGCGCGCGCTGGTGCTCGACGACGAGGTCCCCGACGCCGACGTCGCGCAGGCCGCGGGGATGCTGGCGGACGCCGGTCTCGCCCTGGTGCGGCAGGCCCGGACTCCGATGGAGGCAGCCGGCCTGGCCGACGGCCCGCTCGACCGCCGGGTGCGCACCCTGGGCCACCACTGCTGCGCCCGCGCGCTCGCGGGGGCTCCGTGGCCGGGGGAGCCCGGGCCCTGGCGCGAGCTGCGCGGCGCGGCGCCCGCCCTCGACGACCTGCTGCGGGTGCGCGGCGCGGCGTCCGTCGTCTCCGGCCTGCCCGAGGACCCCGCCGCGGCCGTGGCCGCCCTGCTCGAGCACCTCGGGCTCGAGCCGCGCGAGCGGGCCGCCCTGCTCTCCCGGCTGCTGCTGCGCGACCCGGGCTGGCCGGGCCACCTCTCCTGGCGCGCCCGCCACGCCCGGCTGGGGCGCGAGGCCGGCCTCGAGACGGGACCGGGGCCGAGCGACGCCGCGGCGACCGGCGACCCGCTGCTCACGGAGCTGGTGGCCACCCGGCTCGCGCTCGAGGTGGTGGTGGCCGAGGCCTGCGCCCCGCGCGCGCTGGGTCGCCGTCTGGTCGCGACGGACCTCGTCGACCTGCGCCCGGCGCCGTCCACGAGCCGGCTCGTAGCGGCGGCGGCGCGCACCCTCGGGCTGGACCTCGGGGCGCTGTCCGCGACCGACCTGCGCGAGCTGGCCGCGCTCGTGGCGCCGCTGGCCGAGGGCGGTCTGGCGGCCGTGCGCGCGGACCTGCTCGACGGCGCCTACCGGCGCGACCTGCACCGGTCGCTGCGGCCCGACGTCGGCGCCGCGGGTGCCGCGGCCGCCCAGGTGGTCACGTGCATCGACGTCCGCTCCGAGCGGCTCCGGCGGCACCTGGAGTCGGTCGGGCCCTGGGAGACCTTCGGCACGGCCGGCTTCTTCGGGCTCCCGCTGCGCCACGTCGGCGCCGACGGCACCGTGACCGAGCGCGCCCCCGCGCTGCTGCGCCCGTCGGCGACGGTCCGCGAGCGCGCCGCCGCCCCGCACGGCGCCGACGGGTGGACCGCGGCGCTGGCCTCGGCGGTGCGGGCGGTGGAGGCGGCGCCGGGCCTGCCCTTCGCGTGGGCGGAGGCGGTGGGCTGGATCCAGGCGCCGGTCCTGGCCGTGGTGGCCTGGCGCCCCCGGCTGCTTGGCCGGCTCGCGCGACGCGGTGACGCCGCCCCCGCCGGCGGCGGGCGGCTCGACGTCGTGGCCGACGTCGGCGTGGACGCCCTCGCCGACGCGGTCGCGGGCTTCCTCGCCACGACCGCGCTCACGCACCCGGCGCCGCTGCTGGTGGTCGCGGGTCACGGCGGGGCCGTCGCCAACAACCCGCACGTCGCCGCCTACGACTGCGGCGCCTGCGGCGGTGCGGCGGGCGATGTCAGCGCCCGCGCCGTCGCCGCCGCGATCAACGACTCCCGGGTGCGCGACGTCCTGCGGGCGCGCGGGATCGTCGTCCCGGAGGGCACCCGCGCGGTCGCGGCGCTGCACGACACCACGCGCGACGTGGTGCACCTGCTCGACGTCAACGAGGCGCGCCTCTCGCCGGAGCAGCGCGAGACCCTGGCGCGGCTGCGGTCCGACCTCGCGGCGGCCGCGACCGCCACGAGGGCCGAGCGCGCCGGCGAGCTCACCGACGCCCCGCCCGCACCGTCCGGCGCCACGCTGACCGCCCACGTGGCGGCGCGCGCCGTCGACTGGGCGCAGCCACGCCCCGAGTGGGGTCTGGCCGGCGCCGCCGCCATCGTGGTAGGCCCGCGCTCGCTCACCGCCGGTGCCGATCTCGACGGCCGCGTGTTCCTGCAGTCCTACCGCGCCGAGGACGACCCCGACGGCTCGGTGCTCGAGACGCTGCTCGCCGCGCCGGTGGTCGTCGCGCAGTGGATCACCGCGCAGTACTGGGCCTCCACGGTGGACCCGCTGCGGTTCGGCGCGGGCGACAAGACCACGCACAACGTGGTGGGCGACGGCACCGCGGTGTCCGCCGTCGTGACCGGTGCACGTGGCGACCTGAGGATCGGCCTGCCCTGGCAGGCGGTCATGGCGGACGCGCCGCGCGCCGACCGCGGCGTCGCGGCGGCGCGCCACGTGCCGCAGCGGCTGCTGGCGACGGTGTGCGCGCCGGTCGACCGCATCGAGGCGGCGCTCTCGCGTCGGCCCGCGGTGGCGGCCCTGGTGACGGGCGGCTGGATCACCCTGTGCGCCGTGGACCCGGGCGGGCGCTCCGTGCGGCGGCGCACCCCGCACGGGGCGTGGGTGCCCGACGGCGAGGTGACCGGACCGGTCGACGACGGCGAGGACGGCCACGCAGACGCGGCACCGGCCATGGCGCGTGAGGCGGGACGCCGATGAGCACGGTCACCGACGGCCGGCTCGTCATGGTCGCTGACGGCGCCACCGAGACGCCGGCGCCGTACCCGGGCGAGCTCGACGTCCTGGAGTCCGAGGCGGTGCACGTGCTGCGCGAGACCGCCGGCCAGTTCGAGCGGCCGGCGCTGCTGTTCAGCGGCGGCAAGGACAGCATCGTGATGCTGCACCTGGCCGCCAAGGCGTTCCGCCCCTCGCCGCTGCCGTTCACGCTGCTGCACGTCGACACCGGTCACAACTTCCCCGAGGTGCTCGAGCACCGCGACCGGCTCGTCGGGAGGTACGGGGCCCGGCTCGTCGTCGTCTCCGTCCAGGACTACATCGACCGCGGAGTCCTGCGGGAGCGTCCGGACGGCACGCGCAACCCGCTCCAGACGGTCCCGCTGCTCGACGCGATCACCGAGCACCGCTTCGACGGCGTCCTCGGGGGCGGGCGCCGCGACGAGGAGAAGGCGCGGGCCAAGGAGCGGGTGTTCAGCATCCGCGACGAGTTCGGCCAGTGGGACCCGCGCCGGCAGCGCCCGGAGCTGTGGGACCTCTACAACGGCCGGCACCGTCCCGGGGAGCACGTGCGCGTGTTTCCGCTCTCCAACTGGACCGAGCTCGCGGTGTGGCAGTACGTCGCGCGCGAGTCGATCGAGCTGCCCTCCCTCTACCTCGCGCACGAGCGCGACGTCTTCGAGCGCGACGGCATGCTGCTGGCCCCGGGGGAGTGGGGCGGACCGCGTCCCGGGGAGGCCGTCGTCCGCCGCACCGTGCGCTACCGCACCGTGGGCGACATGTCGTGCACGGGCGCCGTCGCGTCCGAGGCGCGCACGGTCGACGAGGTGATCGCCGAGCTGGTCGGGAGCCGTGTCAGCGAGCGAGGGGCCACCCGTGCCGACGACCGGGCCGGCGAGTCGGCGATGGAGGACCGCAAACGTGAGGGGTACTTCTGAGATGACCGAGCCGCTCCTGTCCGCCGCGGTGCTCCACCCGGACGGCCCCGCGTCGCCGCGGCCGCTCGTGGACCCGGCGCCGCGCGACCTGCTCCGGCTCGCCGTCGCCGGCTCCGTCGACGACGGCAAGTCCACGCTCGTCGGGCGGCTGCTGCACGACACCCGCTCCGTGCTGTCCGACACGCTCGCCTCGGTGGAGCGGGCCAGCCGCGAGCGCGGGCTCGTCGAGGCCGACCTCGCGCTGCTCACGGACGGCCTGCGCGCCGAGCGCGAGCAGGGCATCACGATCGACGTCGCGCACCGCTACTTCACGACACCGCGCCGCTCGTTCGTCCTCGCCGACACACCGGGGCACGTGGAGTACACGCGCAACATGGTGACCGGCGCCTCCACCGCGGAGCTCGCCCTCGTGCTCGTCGACGCGCGCCGCGGCGTGGTCGAGCAGACCCGCAGGCACGCGGCGGTCACGGCCCTGCTCGGCGTGCGGCACGTCGCTCTGGTCGTGAACAAGATGGACCTGGTGGGCTTCGACCCGGAGGTGTACGCGGCGATCCGGGCGGACTTCGCGACGGTGGCGTCGGCGCTGGGGCTCGACGACGTGGTGCCGGTGCCCGTCTCCGCCCTGCACGGCGACAACGTCGTCACCCGGTCGGACCGGATGCCGTGGCACCACGGGCCCACGCTGCTCGAGCACCTCGAGGGCGTGCCGGTCGGCACGGAGCCGGACCTCGAGCCGTTCCGCTTCCCGGTGCAGGTCGTGCTGCGGCCCCGCACCGCCGAGCACCCCGACTACCGGGGGCTGGCCGGCCGCGTCGCCCACGGCGTCGTGCGGGTGGGCGATCCCGTCGTCGTGCTGCCGTCGGGGCGCGAGACGCGGGTGGCGGCGATCGACGGCCTCGACGGCCCGCTGGACGCGGCGTCGGCGATGCAGTCGGTGGTGCTGCGGCTCGCCGACGATGTCGACGCGGCGCGGGGCGACCTGCTGGCCGGCGTCGCCGGGCGTCCGCTGCCCGTGCGCGAGCTCGAGGCCACCGTGTGCGTGCTGGCCGACCGCGTCGTCGAGGAGGGCGCCCAGCTGCTGGTGCACCACGGAACCCGAACGACGCTGGCCAGGGTGGGTGCGGTGCGCAGCCGGCTCGACCTCGTGACCCTCGACCACGTCGACGACGGGAAACCGCTGGCGCTCAACGACATCGGCCGGGTCTCCCTGCGGCTCGCGGAGCCGCTGCCGATCGACGACTACCGCGAGCTGCGCCGCACGGGTGCGTTCCTGCTCGTCGACCGTCAGGACGGGACGACGCTGGCGGCCGGCATGGCGGCGCTCGGCCGGTGAGCCCGACGGCCGCTCCCTTCGAGGGTCGCACCGCGGCGCTGGCCACGCGGCACGGCAAGGAGGGCGAGATCGCGCCGGCGCTGCGGCCCACCAGCCTCACGGTGGTGGTGGCCGACGTCGACACGGACGCCTTCGGCACCTTCACCGGCGAGAAGCCGCGGGCGGGCGACCCCGTCGCGGTGGCCGAGCGCAAGGCCCGCGCCGGGATGCGGGTGAGCGGACTGGACGCCGGCCTCGCCTCGGAGGGCAGCTTCGGACCGCACCCCGACGCCCCGTTCACCACGGTCGACGTCGAGGTCGTCCTGCTCGTCGACGACCGCCTGGGGCTGGTCGTGGTGGAGCGAGAGGTGTCCTTCGACACCGCGGCCGCCTCCGTGACGGTGACGCCCGGGCACGACCCCGCCGAGTTCCTCGCGCGTGTGGGCTTCCCGTCGCAGGCGCTCGTCTGCCGTCCCGCCGACGACTCCCCGGCGCGGATCACCAAGGGGATCGTCGAGCCCGAGGCGCTGCGCCGCGCGGTGGTGGCCGCCGCGGACGCGTCCCGCGACGGGCGCGCGATCGTGGAGACCGACCTGCGGGCCCACCTCTGCCCGACCCGCCGTCCCGTGATCAGGCGCGCTGCCGAGCGACTGGCCCGGCGACTGATGACGCCGTGCCCGTCGTGCGAGCGGCCCGGTTTCGGGGTCGCCCGGGTCGAGCCGGGCCTGCCCTGCCGAGCGTGCGGCGCCCCGACGCGTCGTGCCGCCGCCCGGCTGCTGGGCTGCCCGGGGTGCGGTCACGAACGGCGCGAGCCCGTGCGCGAGGCCGCGGACCCCGCGCACTGCGACCGGTGCAACCCCTGAGCGGAGGTCGGTCCTGTGTGGGCGGCCGGTCGGCGGGTAGGTGGCCGGTCGACGCGAGGAGGACGAGGTGCCCGCTGACCGCCGCACCACCCGCCCGACCGGCCTGCGCCGCAGCTCTCCCGACGATCCCGGGATCCGCCGCCGCCGCCGTGGCACGGGCTTCTCCTACCGCGACGACGTGACCGGCTGGGCGCCCTCGGCCACCACGCGCGAGCGCATCCGCGGGCTCGCGATCCCGCCGGCCTGGCGCGACGTGTGGATCTGCCGGGACCCCTCCGGCCACCTCCAGGCGACCGGGGTCGACGACGCCGGACGCGTGCAGTACCTGTACCACCCGGAGTGGCGGCGCCGGAGGGACACGGCGAAGTTCGAGCGCATGGAGCGGTTCGCCGCGCGGCTGCCGGCGGCGCGGCGTCGCGTGGCCCGGCACCTGCGCGACGCCGGACCGACGCGGCGGCGCGCGCTCGCGGCCGCCTTCCGGATCCTCGACCGCGGCTGCATCCGCGTGGGCAGCGAGCAGTACGCGCGGGACGGCGGCGGGATCGGCGCGGCGACCCTGCGCCGTACGGACGTCGCGCTCGACGGCGACCGCGTGCGGCTCGCGTTCACCGGCAAGTCCGGGGTGGCGCAGGAGGTCGAGCTGCGCGACCGGCGCCTGGCCGCGGCCCTGCGGCCGATGCTCGAGCGCGGCGGCCGGCGTCGCACCGGACGGCTGCTGGCCTACGAGGACGACGACGAGTGGCACGGCCTGCGCAGCAGCGACATCAACGACTACGTCCACGACACGGTGGGAGAAGGCTTCAGCGCCAAGGACTTCCGCACGTGGCACGCCACGGTGGCCGCCCGCGACGCGCTCGTGCGGCACGAGGCGCCGGCGTCCGCGCGGGAGCGCGCGAGGGGACGCCGCGAGGCCGCCGAGGCGGCCGCTGCGGAACTGGGCGACACCCCCGCGGTCGCGCTGCGCGCCTACGTCGACCCTCGCGTGATCGAGGACTTCGAGCGCGGCGACCTGGAGGACGCCCGGGCGGGGGAGGGCCCGGCGCTCGACGGGCTGGCCGGGGGCTGACCCCGCCGCGGCGGACCGGCGTCGGCGGCGTCTCGCGTCGTCGTCCCCCTGGTTCCGTTGTAGCACGGATCGGCGGCCCTCATGAGGCGTCCGTTCCTCCTCTAGCCTCGCGGTCTTCGGTGAAGCGACGACGAGGAGCAGCGCGTGGACGCCACCGTGTTCGACCTCCCCGGCAGCCTGTCCGCGAAGGCGGCCCCACGGCTGATCGCGGCCGACGAGGAGCACTTCGCCGCGGTGGCCGCGACGCTCGAGGCCGCGCTCGCCGATCTCGGCCGGCGCATCGACGCCGCGCTGCACGAGACGGTGCGGATCGGCCGCGAGGCCATGGACCGCGACGAGGAGGTCGAACGGCTGCGCCGCAGGATGCGCACGCTGAGCCGCTTCGGGCTCGAGGCCTGCCTCGGCCGCACCGTCGCGCAGGACGGGACGACGGTGCACGTCGGGCGGCTGGGGCTGACCGACGCCGACGGACGGCGCCTGCTCGTCGACTGGCGCTCGCCCGGGGCGGAGCCGTTCTTCGCGGCTACGCACGCGGACCCGATGGGCATCGTGAGCCGCCGCCGCTACCGATGGTCGGACGGCCGCGTGCGCGACTACTGGGACGAGGTGCTGGTCCCCGGCCCGGTGCCGGACGGCGTCTTCCCGGACGACGACTCGGCGTTCATCGCCAGCCTCGGCGCGGACCGCTCCGACCGGATGCGCGACGTGCTCGCCACGATCTCCGCCGATCAGGACGCCGTGATCCGCGCAGGCTCGCGCGGGGCCCTCGTCGTCGACGGCGGCCCCGGCACCGGCAAGACCGTCGTCGCCCTGCACCGCACGGCGTACCTGCTCTACTCCGACCCGCGGCTGGGGCACCGCCGCGGCGGCGTGCTGTTCGTGGGGCCGCACCGCCCCTACCTGGCCTACGTGTCCGACGTGCTGCCCAGCCTGGGCGAGGAGGGGGTGCAGGCCTGCACCGTGCGCGACCTGGTCGCCGAGGGGGAGGGCGCGCCGGACGAGGCGGACGCCGAGGTGGCCCGGCTCAAGTCGTCCCTGGCGATGGTGGACGCGATCGAGTCGGCGGCCCGCTTCTACGAGGAGCCGCCGACCGACCCGCTCACCGTCTCGACCCCGTGGGACGACGTCACGCTCACCGCGGCGGACTGGACCGCGGCGTTCGACTCCCCAGAAGCGGGGACGCCGCACAACGAGGCGCGCGAGCAGGTGTGGGAGGCGCTGCTGGAGATCCTCGTCGCCCGGCACGCCGGCGGCGTCCCGCAGGAGCAGTGCCGGCGCGAGCTGGCGGCGGACGACGGCCTGCGCTCGGCGTTCAACCTCGCCTGGCCGCTGCTCGACGCCACCGACGTCGTGGGCGACCTGTGGTCGGTGCCGGCGTTCCTGCGCCGGTGCGCGCCCGGGCTCGGCCCCGACGACGTCCGGCGCCTCCAGCGGCCCGACGCCCAGGCGTGGACCACGGCGGACCTCCCGCTGCTCGACGCCGCCCGCCACCGGCTCGGCGAGCGCGGGGCGTCCGGCCTGGCCCGCCGCCGCGGGTCGGCCGAGGCGGCCGAGCGCGCCGCCATGGACCTCGTGGTGGCCGAGCTGCTCCAGGCCGACGAGGAGGGCCTGTTCGCGCAGCTGCGCCAGCCGGGCATCCGCGACGCGCTCGTCGACGAGGCGGCTCTGCCGACCGCGGGTGCCGACCTCCTCGCGGGGCCGTTCGCGCACGTGGTGGTCGACGAGGCGCAGGAGCTCACCGACGCCGAGTGGCAGATGCTGCTGCGCCGCTGCCCGTCCCGCAGCATCACCGTGGTGGGGGACCGGGCCCAGGCGCGGCACGGCTTCACCGAGACGTGGGTCCAGCGGCTGGAGCGGGTGGGGCTCGACCGGGTGCAGGTGGCGACGCTGCGGGTGAACTACCGCACGCCGAGCGAGGTGATGGACGCGGCGGAGCCCGTGATCCGTGCCGCGATCCCGGATGCCAACGTGCCCACCTCGATCCGCAGCACCGGCGTCGCGGTGGAGAACGGCCGGCTCGACGCGCTGCCGGGGCTGATCGCGGCGTGGGAGGCGGAGAACCCCGCGGGCGTCGCGTGCGTCGTGGGTCTGCCGGCGTTCCGGCCCACGGCGAGGGTCGGCTCGCTGCCGCCCGAGCTGGTGAAGGGGCTGGAGTTCGACCTCGTGGTGCTCGTCGACCCGGACTCGTTCGGTGAGGGGGTGCAGGGTGCGGTGGACCGCTACGTGGCGATGACCCGCGCGACGCAGCGGCTCGTCGTGCTCCGCCGCGACTGACCTGGGTCGTGGCGTACGGCGTCCACCGGCACGAAGTCGCGCAGTTCCCGGACGCGCCACTGCTCGATCTCGTGGCGCCACGGCCGGGCCCGTGCTCGTACGGTCGGGCCCACGGGCCGGCACCGCAGCCGGCCGAGGCACAGGAGGACGAGATGTCCGTGGCACCCGCGACCGACGGCACCGGGCAGGCGAGGGCTCCCGAGCCGACCGCGGCGGACCTCGCGCTGCCCCAGGTGGTGACCGAGCTGCCCGGCCCGGCCAGCCGCGCGTGGTTCGAGCGTCTCGACCCGCACCTCACCGGCGCGAACTCCGACCACGAGCTGATCCCGTTCGTGGAGGCGCGCAAGACCGGCTACCTCATCGAGGACGTCGACGGGAACACCTTCGCCGACCACATGTCGGCCTGGGGCTCCTCGCCGTTCGGCCCCACCCCGCCGGACGTCCGCGAGGCGATGACCACCGCGTGGGACCGCCACGGCATGCAGATCAGCGGGTGGGTCGCCAACGTCCCGGCCTTCGACCTCGTGGAGAAGCTGGTCGAGATCGCGCCGACGCCGCGGCTCACGCGGGTCGAGTACTCCGTCACGGGGACGCTGGCGGTGGAGGCGGCGGTGAAGCTCATGCGCGAGAGCTCCGGCCGACCGCTGGTCATCACGTTCGGCGGCCAGTACCACGGCGAGTCGACGTACCTCACCGCCGGCACGTCGAGCGACCTGTCCAACGTCACCAGCCAGCGGGCCCAGTACGTCGCCGGGGTGGTGACGGTGCCGTACCCGAACCGGTACCGCTCGCCGTTCACGCCGGGCCCGGGGCCGTTCGACGACACGGCGGTGCTCGACTACCTCGAGAACTACGTCCTCGTGCAGCAGATCCACCCGGGCCAGGTGGCCGGCGTGATCGTCGAGCCGGTGCTGGGCGAGGGCGGCGTCCACGTGCCGTCGCAAGCCTTCTGGAACCGGCTCGGCGCGTTGGCCTCCCGCTGGGGCTGGCTGATCTGCCTCGACGAGGTGCAGACCTGCATGGGCCGCTGCGGCGAGATGTTCGCGATGCAGCGCTGGTCCGGCATCGACCCGGACCTGATCCTGCTGGGCAAGGCGTTCTCGGCCGGCGGGCAGGCGATCGCCGCGGTGCTCGGCACCGACGAGGTGATGGCGGGGACCGAGCTGCACCTCGGGAGCACCTACGGGTTCACGCCCGCCGCGTGCGCGGCGGCGACTGCCGGCATCGAGCGGATCCAGCGCGGCGGGGTGCTGGAGAACGTGCGCGAGCTCGAGCGGATCTTCCTGGAGGAGATGGCCCCCGAGCTCGCCGACGTCGAGCAGGTGGGGCAGGTGCGGGCGGCCGGCGGGCTGGCGGCGATCGAGTTCGTGAAGGACCGCGACACGATCCGCCCGGCACCCCGCTTCCAGGTGGCCGTGCACCGGGCCGCGCTCGAGCGCGGCGTCCTCGGCATCACCCAGCGGGGCAAGTGGCACATGCGCCTCCAGCCGGCGCTGACGATGCCGCCCGCCGTCTTCCGCGACAGCTGTGCCAGGATCGTCGACGCTGTTCACGCCGTGGCGGCCGAGCCGCCCGTCGAGCGCGGCACCCTGCTCGAGTCGGTGGCGGAGGAGGTCCGGTAGGTGAGCCGCGACAGCGCCGTCGACGACACCGACCGCGCGATCATCGCGGCCCTGCAGGCGCACGGGCGCCGTCCGGTCACGGAGATCGCGCGCGACCTCGGGCTCGCCGAGGCCACGGTTCGTCAGCGGCTGCGTCGCCTCGAGCGGCGCAACGTCATCCAGGTGGTCGCCGTCATCGCCCCGCTCCAGCTGGGGCTGCGGCGCGTGCTCATCGGGGTGCGGGTGCGGGGCCGCACCGTCGCCGACGTCGAGTCGCGGCTGCGTGTGATGCCGGAGGTCGACTACGCCGCGATCACCACGGGGGCCTACGACATCCTCCTCATGGCCGCCTGCGACGACGAGGAGGGCGTGGCTGAGCTGGTGACCGAGCGCATCAGGACCGTGCCCGGCGTCGACAGTCTCGACGTCGTGACGATCCTGCGCGAGACCAAGGACGCGTACCGCTACGCCGGCACCGACTGAGCACCGCAGCCGCCGACACGCCGTGGGCGGGAATCGTGAGCCACTCCCCGGGAGGGCCGCGCGTGGGTGAGGATGCGTCCGGGGGTCGAGGAGGGGACGGTGGCCGGGATGTCGACGGTGGGAGCGCAGGGCGGATCGCGCCCGAACATCCTGCTCATCTGCACCGACGAGGAGCGCTACCGCCTGCCGCGCCCGGCCGGCTTCGCGCTCCCGGCGCGCGAGCGCATCCACGAGCGGGGCGTCTCGTTCGACCGCTACTACGTCGCCTCCGCCCAGTGCAGCTCGTCGCGGTCGGTGATCTACACGGGCCGGCACATGCCGGTGACCGAGATCTACGACAACGACGCCATGCCCTACATCCGCCCGCTCGACCCGGCGCTCGGCACGATCGGCACGATGCTGCGCGAGGCCGGCTACTACTGCACGTACCAGGGCAAGTGGCACCTGTCGAAGGCCTACAAGGACCCGGCCGACCCCCGGCCGACGACGGACGCGCTCGAGCCCTACGGCTTCTCGGAGTTCAACGCGTGGGGCGACCTCGACGGCGGCGCCTGGGCCGGGCTCAAGATCGACCCGGTCATCGCGGGGCAGGCGGTCGCGTGGCTGCGCAACCGCGCGCCCGTCGTCGCCGCGGACCAGCCGTGGTTCATGGCGGTCAACTTCGTGAACCCGCACGACATCATGAGCTACGACTACGGCGGCCGCCGCCTGGTGGCGCCGCCGCCCAACCTCGCCGAGGCGATGGTGGTGCGGCCGCCCGCCGACATCCCCGTGTACCGCAAGGCGTGGGACGTCGACGTCCCGGCGAGCGCGGGGGACGACCTGTCCGGCGCGGCCCCGGCGGTGCGCGAGTACGCCGCGGCGATGGAGACCATGTTCGGGCCGGTGCCGGACGCGGACGCATGGCGGCGCGGCATGAGCTTCTACCTCAACTGCACGCGCGACGTGGACCGCAGCATCGAGCTCGTCCTCGACGCCCTCGAGGCCTCGGGCCAGGCCGACCGCACCGTCGTCGTCTTCACCTCCGACCACGGCGAGATGGCCGGCTCGCACGGGCTGCGGCAGAAGGGCAACCTCGTCTACGACGAGAACTTCCACGTGCCGCTCGTCGTCAGCCACCCGGACGTCGCGGGCGGCGGCACCAGCGACGCGCTCGCCTCGGCCGTCGACCTCGCGCCGACGCTGCTCGAGATGGCCGGCCTCGACGGCGCGACCGTGGCGCAGCGCTTCCCCGGCCTGCATGGCCGCTCGCTGGTGCCCGCCCTCGAGGGCGCTGCCGTCCGCGACGGCGTCCTCACCGCCGTCGAGATCGTCACGACGCTCGACGACGGGTACTGGCGCGAGTTCGGCACCCCCGACGGCCCCGCGCGCATGCAGGCAGGGCAGCTGCGTCCCGACTGGACCAAGCGCGGCTTCCTGCGCGGCTACACCGACGGCCGCTACACCTTCGGCCGCTACTTCTCCCCGCTCGAGCCCAACCGGCCGCGGAACGTCGAGCAGCTGGTGGGCGCGAACGACGTCGTCCTCTACGACCGGGACTCCGACCCGCACGAGATGGTGAACCTGGCCTACGAGCCCGAGCACCAGGACACGGTCGCGACTCTGCTGGGCAGGCTCGAGTCGCTGATCGACGCCGAGATCGGCCCCGACGAGCACACCTGGATCACCGAGCGCCCCCGGCTCGCCGGCTACCCCACCTGGCAGGGCGACGCCCAAGCCTCCTGAGCTCCAACCACAGCCGTCGAAGGGCGCGTGCCTCCTGCGCGGATCAAGCCAGCTGATGCACCTGAGCGGCCCGGTCGACGATCTCGCGCTGGTGCTCCTGGAGCGGCTGCTGCTCGGTGCCACCGATCCCGGACAGCGGGTCGTCGAGCGACTCGATTCCCAGGAGCGAGCTCACGACGGCCGCACCGCACAACGGCACGTAGATGGGGGAGTAGCCACCCTCCTGCGCCAGCACGAGCCGGCCGTTGCAGAGCGAGCCGGCGAGGTCGAGAGCCCGGGCGGTGAGCGCGGCGAACGAGCCGGCTGTGAGCAGCATCCGTCCGCTCGGGTCGAGCTGGGAGGCGTCGAACCCGCAGGCGACCACGATCAGGTCGGGCTTGAAGGCGGTGACGGCCGGCGCGATGACCGTGTCCCAGGCGTAGAGGTACGCGCCCTCGCCGCTGCCAGGAGGAAGGGGGATGTTGATGTTGGTCCCCGGGGCAGCCGGACCGCCGACCTCCTCGATCCTGCCGCTGTCCTTGGGGTAGAGCCCGCTCTGATGGATGCTGACGGTGAGGGTGTCGGCATCGTCGTAGTAGATGCTCTGAGAGCCGTTGCCGTGGTGGACGTCCCAGTCCACGACGGCGACCCGGACGGGTGCGGCCCCGGCGGACACCCTTGCCTTCTCGATCGCGACCGCGATGTTCGCGAAGATGCAGAATCCGCGCCCGCGGTCGACCTCGGCGTGGTGGCCTGGCGGCCGAACCAGTGCGAACCCGCAGTCTGTGGTGCCGTCGAGCACCGACGCGACGGCCGCGTGGACGCCCCCGGCGGAGCGACGTGCGATCGAGAACGAGCCCGGCCCGAACGGTGCCGACTCGCCCGCCTCGCCACCGGTGAGGTCGGCCGCACGGATCCTCGCGACATAGGCGGGGGTGTGCACCCGAACCAGGTCGTCGTCCGTGAGCTCGGAGGCGCGCACGCGGACGCACCGGTCGGCCAACCCGGTGCGCTGCAGCAGCTGAAGGAGGCGTCGACGTGGTTCCGGCGTCTCGAACTGCGCATCCCCCTCCACCCACGGCCCGAAGTCGACGCGGGACTCGTGCCAGAAGTAGTCCTCCTCGTGGACGAGCGCGACGCGTCGCACGGAGAGTGCAGGAGCCATGGTCGACCTCCGGCCGGCTCGGGGATCAGCAGCGGGAGAGGAAGCGGTCCAGCACGCGGACCCCGAAGCGAAGCGACTCCACGGGCACCCGTTCGTCGATGCCGTGGAACAGCGACGGGAAGTCCAGCTCGGGAGGCAGCTTCAGGGGTGCGAAGCCGAAGCACCGGATACCCAATGGCGCGAAGACCTTGGCGTCGGTACCGCCGGTGAGCATGTACGGGACGGGGATCCCCTCGGGGTCCTCCGCACGGATCGCCTCGCACATGGCGTCGACGGTGGCGCCCGAGAACTCCGTCTCGACCGCTACGCCGTGGGTGAGCACCTCGAGGTCCAGGCTCTCGCCCACGAGCTGGCGCAGGTCGGTCATGAGCTCGTCCTCCTGGCCCGGCAGGAATCTCGCGTCGATCACAGCGGAGGCCGTGGACGGGACCACGTTGTTCTGGTACCCGGCTTCCAGCCGGGTCGGGTTGGCCGAGTTGCGCAGGCTCGCCCCGACGATCCTGGCCAGCGCGCCGAGCTCGGGCAGCCACTCCTCCGCAAGGTCGGGGTCGAGGCGGCGGCCCACCATCGGTTCCAGCTCATCCAGGAGGCGGCGGACCTCGGGTCGCACGTGCGTGGGGAACCTGTGGGTCCCCATGGCCGTGACGGCGGATGCCAGTCGCACGACCGCGTTGTCGTGGTGCTCCATGGCTCCGTGGCCCGGCCGTCCCGTGGCCTTCAGCCTCATCCAGGCGAGCCCCTTCTCCGCGGTCTGCAGGAGGTAGAGCCGGGCCTCGTCATCGAGCGAGACGCTGAACCCGCCGACCTCGCCGATGGCCTCCGTGCAGTCCCGGAACAGGTCGGGGTGCTCGGCCGTGAGCCAGCGCGCGCCCGCGACGCTTCCCATCTCCTCGTCGGCGAGGAAGGCCACCACGAGGTCGCGGGATGGCCGCCGGCCCTCGCGGGCCCATCCCCGGAGCACCGCGAGGACCATGGCGTCCATGTCCTTCATGTCGACCGCGCCACGACCCCACACACAGTCGTCGACGACCTCGCCACTGAACGGATGCACGGACCATTCGGCGGCTTCAGCCGGGACGACGTCGAGGTGTCCGTGCACGAGCAGCGCGGGCCTCGACGCGTCGGCACCCGGTATGCGCGCCACGAGATTGGCCCGACCGCGCTCACCTTCGTAGATGCGCGATCCGATCCCGACTTCGTCGAGCAGGGTCGCGACCAGCTCTGCCGCTGGTCGCTCCGGCCGATGCGTGCTCGTGGTGTCGATCCGGATCAGGTCGCTGAGGATGCTGACGACCTCGTCGTCGGTGCCGTCCATCAGGCCGCGGTCTCCCCCGGGCTGACGCAGCGCTGGCGCATCTCGCCGATGCCCTCGATGCGCGTCACGACGACATCGCCGGGCTGGAGGAACCGAGCCGGCTCCCGGGACACCCCGACGCCTCCCGGCGTTCCCGTGAAGATCACGTCGCCCGGGAGGAGGGGGCACACGCCCGAGAGGATCGAGACGAGCTCAGCCACCGAGAACACCAGGCGCGAGGTCCGGCTGGACTGCACCACCTCTCCGTTGATCTCGCACTCGATGGCCAGGTCGTCGGGATCGGCGAACTCGTCGGGCGACACCAGGTAGGGCCCGATCGGTCCGAAGCCCGGGTAGGACTTGCCGAGCGAGAACTGAGGGACAGCGCCCCTCATCTGCACCTCGCGCTCGGAGAAGTCCTGCCCGAGCGTGAGCCCCGCGACGTGGTCCCACGCGTCCTTGACGGAGACCCTGTGCGCTCGTACCCCGATGACAGCGACGAGCTCGGCCTCCCAGTCCACCTGGTCGCTGGGGAGGACCAGGTCGGAACCCGGAGTCGTCAGGCAGGTGGCGAACTTCGTGAACGTCGGCGGGAACGCCGGCACCGGTACGCCGGACTCGGCAGCGTGGTCGGCGTAATTGAGACCGATGGCGAAGACCTGGCGAGGTCGCGGGGAGGGCATCCCGGATGCGATGCCCGTCTCGGCGTGCGGAGCGAGGTCTGTGCTGTCTACCCAGGCACGCAGGTCCCCCCATCGCGCGAACGCGTCCTCGGCGGCGTGGCCGAATCGGCCCCCGCTCGCGCGCTCGACGTCGACCAGGCCTCCGCCGAGCACGATCGTCACTCGATCCGCGATCGTCGTCATCCTCACGTCGTGCTCCTCTTCTCGCTCGAGGGGTTCCGCGGCTAGACCAGGCTCGCGGGAACACCCAGCGCGTCGATAGTGGCCAGCGCGGCACGAGCGTGGTCGCGCCCCCCTGTCAGAGCCACGGGGCCGTGCCCCGGCAGGAGGCTGTCGACATCCAGCGCCGCCAAGGTCCGGACCGACGCGAAGGACCGCTGCAGGTCGCAATCGCGCGTCGCCTGGAGCAGGAGCCGGCCCCCGGCGAAGAGCGCGTCACCGGAGAGCAGGTAGGTCCGGTCACCGCCGGAGACCACGTAGGAGCCGTGCCCGGCGCAGTGGCCCGGCGTGGCGACGAAGGTGACCGACAACCGCCCGACCCGGACCTCGTCGCCGTCACCGAGCCGGGTGTCGACCGCGCATGGCGGGAAGGAGGAGTCGGCCGGATAGACGCCGAGCGCCCGCGACGCGTCGTAGCTGGTGGCTCGGTGGTCGGCCGCCTCCAGGGCGTCAGCAGTGTCGTGGCCGGTGAGCACCTCGAGGCCGAGGGCATGTCGGTACCGAGACGCCCCGGCGCAGTGATCGGCGTGGTAGTGAGTGATGAAGAGCCTGGTCACGGAGTCAGGGTCGACCCCGTCGCCGCGTACGTTGCGGACCAACTGGTCGAACGAGGCGTCGGACCCCATCCCGCAGTCCACGAGCGCCGCCTCGTCACCGCCGTCCAGGAGGTAGACGTGGGCGTCGGTGCCGGGCGTGAGCCCGAAGCCGAAGGTCGGTCCTCCGCCCACCAGGCACACGTCCGACGTCAGACGCACGACGCCACCTCCGTCACGGTGAGACGCGTCATCGCGACACCACGACGCCCTCGTAGGTCGGGTACAGGGTCCGTGGGGTCAGCCGGAGCCCACCGACGGCGAGGCCCGTGGCGAGCGTCTCCACCGGAGACACGAGCGGCAGGTAGGGCAGCTCCAGCATGAAGTCGCGCTGAAGGGCGGCGCTCGCGGCGCGCAGATCGGCATCCGTCCGTGCACGGCCGAAGTCGTCGAAGGCCTCGTCGACCACCGGGCACGACGCCGACTGCCAGTTGCCGCCAGCCGGCTCGATGCAGTCCGTCCGACTGAAGCCGTAGACGGCCTCCATCGCATCCGGCCAGAGCCATTTGTTCAGGAAGGCGGCCGGGCCCTGCTCCACGGCGCGGTAGAACGGCCCGAACAGCTCCTCGAACCGGAAGTCGAGCGCCACCCCGACGTCCCGCAGGGCCGAGGTCAGACCCTCCGCGATCCGGCGGCAGACCTCGGTGTCCTGCGCGACCGTCTCGACGTGCATCGTGACGCCGTCTCGTGCCAGCACGCCGTCGGGTCCTGGCAGCCACCCGAGGGAGCGCAGCGCCTCCCGCGCCTCGCCGCGGCTCATCGGGGGGACCTCGCGCGGGTCGTACGCGCCGGCGAACTCGTCGGCGGCCGGGACCGGCGAGCGTCGGGCATCGCCCTCCCCTGCGAGGGCCCGCTGCAGCAGCTCGTCGCGATCGACGAACGCGTCGATGCACCGCCGGACCAGGGCGGTGCTAAAGCGAGGATCGGCGCAGTTCAGGGCCAGGTAGAACTGCGAGTTCTCGGGCTGGCGCTGGACGGACCACCCAGCCGTCCGATCAGGGCGGAGCCGTGGCACCTGACGCACGATGTCCGCGGTGCCGCGCTCGGCGATGGCCTCCCGCTCCTCTTCGTCGGGCACCGAACGCCAACGGAGGACGGTCGGGGCGCCGGGACGGGCGTCGACCCGCTCGGCGACGACCTCCTCCGGCCGATAGCTCCGCATGCGATAGGGGCCGGTCCCATCGGCCAGCGCCACGCCGAAGTCCGCTCCCAGACGGCCCCAGCTGCGGGCATTGACCACGGCGGTGTGGGTGCCCCACAGCAGGACCGGGAGGCGTGGGGTGGGCTGCCGGAGACGGATGACCACGGTCGTGTCGTCCCGGGCCGTGACGTTGTCGACGGGGTCCCAGTACCAGACCTGACGGGGGAAGCCCTCGCCCCAGCGGCACAGCTCGAGCGCCTCGACGACGGCTGCCGCGTCGCACGTCCTGCCCGTGTGGAAGCGAGCGCCGTCGCGGACCCTCAGCAACCAGGTCAGCCCGTCGTCCGAGACCTGCCACGAGGTGGCGAGGCCGGGCCGCGGCCGGCCATCCGGGCCCTTGGTGAGGAGCGTCTCGTAGATCGCCATCGTGGGCGGGTCGATGTGATCGCCACGGACCGGATCCAGTGGGCTGAACCGGTACTCGAAGACCTCGTCGAGATCGGGCAAGACTAGAAGCTCCCGACGGGATTCACGAAGACGGTGGCGTGGTTCCCACCGTCGATGATCAGATTCTGGCCCGTCGTGTACGCGGCGTCCGCCGACGCGAGGTACGCATACGCCGCAGCGATCTCCTCCGGCATCCCGAGGCGACCCATCGGCACCAGCGGGTAGTGCGATCGTGCCGCCTCCATCGCCTCGTCGCTCCCGAGCAGCGCGCGGGACAGCGGTGTGTCGAGCGGGCCCGGGCTCACGCAGTTCACCCGGATGCGGTGGGGGATCAGCTCGATGGCCATCGTCTGGACCAGATTGACGATGCCCGCCTTGGAGACGCCGTAGTGCGCATCGCCGTCAGACGCCCCCAGCCCGGAGATGGACGCCGTGTAGAGGATCACACCTCCCGTGCCGGCGGCGACCATCGCGCGCGCGGCCACCTGACCCAGGATGAAGGACGCCGTCAGGTTCACGTCGATGACCCTGTGCCACTCCTCGTCGGTCATCTCCAGGAAGGGCGCGTCACCGTCGGCCCCGGCGTTGCTCACCAGTACGTCGAGCCGGCCCGCCGCATCCACGACCGCGTCCACCGCCGACTGGCACGTGTGTCGCGACCTGACGTCGCCGACGAGCGCGATGCCGTGAGCCCCCTGCTCCTCGACGGCGGCGACGGTCTCCACCGCGGCAGCCTCGTCGCGGTCGAACACTCCGATGGTGGACGCGCCTTCCTGCGCGAACCGGAGCGCGGTCGCCCGCCCCACCCCGCTGCCGGCGCCGGTGATGAGCGCCGATGTGCCGACCAGCCGTTCGCAGCCCATGGTGACTCCTGCTCCCTACGCGGTGAGGTTCTGGAATGCGGCGGTCAGGCGGGTGAGGCCGTCCTCGATCGCCTCGTCCGACGCTGCCAGGGTGACCCGCAGGAAGCCCTCGCCACGCAGCCCGAACGCCGCGCCGGGGACTGTTCCCACGCCGAGCTCGCGGAGCGCCCTGAGCGCGTACTCCCAGGAGTCGAGACCCGAGGCTCGCACGTCGATCATCAAGAAGAACGCACCTCGGGGATCCACGAACGGCACACCCCCTGTCGCCAGGATGTCCGAGGCGAGGCGACGCCGCCGGTCGTACGCCGACACCATGGTGCTGACGCAGTCCTGGGGACCTTGCAGGGCTGCCAGCGCAGCGTTCTGCGAGATCGTGGAGGCGCAGGACACGACAGGCTCCTGGTGAAGGCCCACCTGGCGGATGAGCGACGCCGGACCGACGACGTAGCCGACACGCCAGCCCGTCATGGCGTAGGTCTTCGAGAACGTGAAGACACTGATGACGCGGTCGTGACCGCCCAAGCTCGCGATCGACGTGGCCGGAGCGCCGAACACGAGCTCGTCGTATGCCTCGTCGGAGACGATCCACAAGTCGTGCCGCTGGGCGATCTCGAGAACTCTCCGCAGGGACTCGGCACCTTCGACCGACCCGGTCGGGTTGCTCGGCGAGTTGAGCAGGATCGCCCGGGTGCGCGGGGTGATGGACGCCTCCAGGGCGTCGGCGTCCAACGTCCATCCGGCGTCAGGACGGAGCGGGTAAGGCACCGCCCTCCCGTTCAGCGAGTGCAGGATCGCCGCGTAGTTCGACCAGCCGGGATCAGGCACCAGGACCTCGTCTCCGGGCCCCACGAGGACGAGGAACGTGGTGTAGAGGCCTCCGCAGGCACCGGTCGTGACGCAGACCTGATCGCGGCCGACGTCGATCCCGTTCACGCGGCGCAGCTTGTCGGTGATCGCCTCACGCAACGGAACGAGGCCGTCCCCTGGCGCGTACCCGGTCGCCCCGGCATGTGCGGACGAAGCCGCGGCGTCGATGATGTGGGACGGCGTCGTGAAGTTCGGGTCGCCGTTGATGAGCATGACCGGGGAGTCCACGTCGCGGGCATGCTCGAGCATGCGGCGGATGCCTGAGTGAGGGGTCTCCAGGATCCACGGACGCACCTCCGGCACGTCACACCTCGAGCGTGCCGGGCCCGGTGGCCGGCGGCTCGACGACGACGGATTCGGTCATGAGCCAGAACGCGGTGCCGACGGTCTTGGCGTAATTGCCCACGTCGTTCCACGCGGCCTGTGCCATCTCGGTGCTCTGAGCATCGTTGAAGGACTGCTCGTCCGGGTACCACTGCTCGATGATGGCGTCGGCCGACTCCTCGCCCAGCCCGTCGTCGAGTGCCCGCGTCACGACGTAGCCGCCGATGCCGGGCAGGTGCCCACCGATCGGCGCGTGCACATTCGTCCAGTACTCGAAGAACGCGTCGGGCTCGAAGTCGTCACGACGCAGTGCCGTGCCGGCCAGCTTGATGGTCCACGGCGATCCCTCGCCCGCGAACCCGCGCACCCGGCGGAAGACGATCTCCGAGCACCGGGCGGCGGTGGCAGTCAGCGCGGACTCGGCCCGGAGATCCGAGGGCACGAGGTGGGCGAGCAGGTCGTCCCGGTCGACCTGCTCGCCCCAGACCGCGACGAGGCTCACCAGCGGGTCGTCCTCGGCGAGCGGCTTGACCACGTGCGAGAGAACCAGCCCCGTGACCTCGGGGTGCGCGAGGGCGTAGGTCCGTGCCTGCGCCTCGATCCGCGCCATGACGGACTCCCGCACCGCCTCGGCGGCGGGTCCGGAGGACGCGCGTACCAGCACCATGATCTTCGACATGTGGTCTCCTTCCGCAGCGGCCGCGCGGGTAGCCGTGCGCGCCGAGGGCTGTACGGGGAGACTAGTCAGAAGATCTCGACGGGTCGAGAAAATCTCGCAAAAATCTCGAAATATCTCAGGTGTCTGCCGAGGCGTCGCCCCCGGAGCTCGCCACGATGAGCTCGGAGGTCAGCTCGATGTGCCGCCGCAGCTCGGCCACCGCCGCGTCCGTCTTGCGCTCCACGACGAGGTCGCAGATGCGCCGGTGGTTGTCGATGTGCTGCTTCTCGGTCATCGCCGCCGGTCGGTCAGACCAGCGGCGGTAGACCTCGCCGGCGTCGCGCAGCGTCGCGGCGAGACCGGTCAGCCTGCGGTTGCTGCAGCCGTCGAGGATCGCCATGTGGAAGTGGGTGTGCGCCGTGGCCCAGTCGTCGTTGATCGACCCGTCCTCGTCGCGCAGCGTGAGTCGGCTGAGCCGGTGGTGCGCAGCCAGGACCGAGGACTCCCACTCGACCGAGCCCTCCTCCAGCGAGCGCCTGAGCACGAGTGTCTCCACCTCGACCGCCGCCTCGGTGAGCTGGCGCAGGTCGTCGAGGTCCACCGAGACGACGCGAACGCCTTGTTGGGGGATGGCGACAGCGAGCCCCTGGCCCACCAGTCGAGGCAGTGCCTCCCGGATCACCCCGCTGCTGACCCCGTAGATCTGGCTGAGCGACTCGACCCGGAGCCGCGAGCCCGGCTGGAGACGCCCGTGGAGGATGTCGGCTCGGAGGCGCTGGAAGGCCTGGTCGGTGCGGCTGGACCCTTCCCCCGTCCGAGCGCGCGGATTCCCTGCGGATGCGGTCGGCATGGGACGAAGTAGACCGACTTCACCAACGTTGGTCAATTCGGGAGTTGCGCGCGATCCGTCGCACTCCCGGAGTCTCGTGCCGGAACACGTGAATCGCGGCAGCGCGCAGGCGGATCACGTGGCGTGGTCGTCCAGCGAGCCGGATCAGCGTGGTGGTGGGGCGACCGACATCCGGCGCACCAATTGGGGCGCTGGCTCCTGCACCGTCATGTGCAGCCGTCCGGGCTCGCCGCGCAGCCGACGGTCCAGCATGAGCACGGCCTCGCGACCCACCTGGCTCAGCGGCATCGAGACCGTGGTCAGGGGAGGGGAGAGGTAGTTCGCGATCGGAGCGTCGTGGAAGCCGGTCAGGGACAGCTGGTCGGGAATGGCGATCCCGTGGTCGCGGGCGGCGGCCATGGCGCCGACCGCGGCAGCGAGACTGGCCGAGGCGACCGCTGTCGGTCGGGAGGGGCGCCCCAGGATCGTGGACATCCCGGCGTAGCCTCCGGCCTCGTCGAACGGCTCGTGGACGGTGGAGCCCCGACGCACGGGCAGACCCGCCTCGCGCATGGCCCTGCGGTATCCGGCCACGCGACGACGCGAGGTGTCGATGTCCTCCGGGCCGGCCAGGCACGCGATCTCGCGATGCCCGGCCGCGATCAGTTCCTGCGTGCAGAGGTACATGCCGAACTCGTCGTCCTCGATGACGCTCGGGGCCCGGCTGCCGATGCGCCGGTTGAGGACGACGCAGTTGTGGAACCCCTCGATGAGGTCGTCGGTGACCCGGTCGGTGATGGTTCCGCTCGCGATGAGGAGGCCGTCGACGCGGCCTTCGAGGACGAGCTTGCGTACGGCATCGCTCGCCCGACCGAGTTCCGACGCGTCCGCCAGCACCAGGACGTAGCCGAGTTCCAGAGCTGCGTCTGTCGCCCCTCGGATGATGTCCGTGAACACCAGGCTCATCGCGTTGGGGACGAGCAGCCCGATCGTGGACGTCCGGCGCATCGCGAGTCCCCGCGCCGTGGCGTTGGGGACGTAGCCGAGCCGGGTCGCGACTTCGCGGATGCGGGCCCGTGTGGCGTCGGAGATGGTGGCGCGTGGATCGCTGCGCAGGACGCGCGAGACGGTCGACTGGTCCACGCCCGCTTCGCGCGCGACGTCTACGAGGGTCACTGAGGTGCGCCGGCGAACCGCGCGCGGCGGGGGAGCTGTCCGGCTCACGTCATCTCCCGCGGCCGGAAGGATCGCGATGCGGGCCCCGTGGACGGCCGAGGCGGAATCCGGCGGGTGCGCCCGTGGCAATGCGCTGCACGCGGCATGTCCATCGTGTCCTCTCCCCCGTGGCCGACCGCATCCTGCGGCGCGTCCCGCGTTCCGACCCGAGGGCGCTTCTCGCGGCACCGGCCAGACTCGCTGGCGGGCCACACTTGACGCGCCGAGCCGCTCGCACCGGTTCCGGGACCGCACGCCGTTCCGGAGCCGTCCCGGAGGATAGACCTCGTGCGCCCGGACCGCCCGCGCACGGGAGAACGCAAGCCTGTCGGCGGCGTCGCCAGCGTGCGGACCGGCGGTACCCGAGCCCTGCCCGACCCGCTTGCACGTGCCCTCCCCGGCAGTCGGCGCTCGCTCGAGCGCAACGAGACGGAATCGCGAAAGTAACGAAATCGCGAGAATCGCGTGACATCACGTGACTGCCGCCTTAGTGTGTGCCGCGCGCCCCAGCCTCTCCGAAGTGACGATAGACGAGGTGTTGACGCGAGACAAGCGCTTGTTTAAGGTCCCTTCCACCGACCGGCCAAGGAGGACTGTCATGACAGAACAGGGAAGTGGTAGTAGCGAGGCCCGGCTACGGGAACTGGCGAACACCGGGATCTCGCGACGCGGCTTCCTCAAGGGCGCTGCCTCGATGGGGTTGACCGCAGCGTTCGCGTCGTCATTCCTCGCCGCCTGCTCGTCGCCGAGCCCGGACTCCTCCTCGACCCCGACGCCCACGGGCTCGCCCACCCCGGGTGGGACCTTCCGCGAGGGTTACGACCGCGATCTGACACCGCCGGATCCCGTCCAGAACGCCTGGGCCGACCCCACGTTCTACGCCTTCTACGAGGCGCTGATCATCCGCAACCCCGACGGCACGCCTGTGCCGATGTTGGCCAGCAGCTTCACCAGCGGTCCCACCGGTTGGGACTTCACGCTCCGGGACGGCTTGAAGTTCCACTCGGGAGCTCCCGTGACCCCGGACGTGGTCGTCACGGACTTCAAGCTCTTCGCGGACCCGAAGACGGGTCAGAACTTCCCGTGGTGGGCGCCCATCACGAAGATCACCAGCGAGGGCCAGGTGATCAAGTGCGAGACGAAGAGCGACTACCGGGCGTTCCAGGAGACCATCACGACGGAGTACGCCTTCATCCTCAACCCTGCCGCGCGTGAGAAGGCCGGCGCGCAGTACGGGGCGTCCGTCGTCGACGGGACGGGGCCGTTCAAGATGGACTCGTTCTCGCCGCAGAGCTGCGTCGCCTCCCGTTGGGAGGACTACCCCGGCTCCATCACGCCCTTCTTCCAGAACAAGGGGAAGGCGTACCTCGACGGCATCAAGTGGGTGCCGATCACCCAGGCGTCGCAGCGCGCGAACGAGCTGGAGTCCGGAAACGTCGACGCCGTCAAGAACGCCCCGCCCCAGGACGTCGATCGTCTGAAGTCGAACAGCGATCTCGTCGTCGTGGAGTTCCAAGAGCTCTCGAACTTCTTCCTGAGCGTCAACCTCGGGAACTCCAAGCTCGGTTTCGACGACATCAAGGTCCGTCAGGCGATCTCCGCGGCGATCGACCGGCAGGCCCTCGTGGACTCCATCTACCTCGGTCACGCGGCCGCCACCTACGGGCCGGTGCCTCCGGGGTTCAAGTGGTACAACCCGGCGGTCGAGCCGATGAACGCGTACGACACGGGCAAGGCCAACCAGCTTCTCGACGAGGCCGGGTGGGTCGCCGGGTCGGACGGCGTCCGCACCAAGAACGGGACGCGCATGTCCTTCACGACGCTGCAGATGGCGGAGTCGACGGAGGAGAAGGTCATGCAGGCCGTCGTGGAGATGCTCAAGAAGGTGGGCATCGAGATGAAGGTCGAGGCTCTCGAAGGTGCGGCGTTCTTCCCGAAGCTCACGAACACGCTGGACTCCTACGCATTCAAGTGGCTCTGGTCCGGAGTCGTCGACGTCAGCGCGCTGTTCGTGCAGTTCTACCAGCCGACGGACGCCGCGGGCGCGAAGGCGACCCTGGCGGCGTACCAACCCTGGGAGCAGGCGGCCACGGAGCAGCAGCTCAAGACCGCGGCGGAGAACTACCAGGTGACCTTCGCGGAGCAGCTGGCCCTGATCCCGCTGGTCACGCCGGACACCATCTGGGCCTCCACCAAGAAGGTCGTCGGTTGGACGCCCAACCAGGCGAACCTGTACCCGTTCTACAACGACGTGTGGCTCTCCACCTGACCCCACGTCTCAGGCAGCAGTGACAGCGACGGGCATCGAGGAGCGCATCTCAGGTGAGGTATGTACTGCAGCGGTTCGCGTACGCCGTCCTCGTGCTGTTCCTCGCCTCGATCGTCACCTTCGTGTCCCTGCGAGCCACGCCCGGCGACGTCGTCGCGAGCATCGTCAACCCCGCGACGACGCCGCCGGAGGTCGTGGAGCAGCTCAAGGACCGACTCGGTCTGAACCTGCCGCTCTGGCAGCAGTACTGGAACTACCTCACCGGCATGCTCGGCGGGGACCTCGGGGTCTCGCTGGTCACGAAGCTCCCTGTCACCACCGTGATCGCGAACTCGGCGGCGTACACCGTGATCCTCGCGCTCGCGGCTTTCGTCGTGGCCTTCGGCCTCGGGGTCCCCATCGGCGTTGTCTCCGCGCTGAACAAGGGGGGATGGTTCGACCGTCTCTCGCTGACCATTGCCAGCTTCTTCCTGGCGATCCCCAACTTCGTCCTGGCCCTGGTCGCGGTGCTGGTGTTCGGCCTCTACCTCAAGTGGCTACCGGTCTCAGGCTCGGGCTCCTTCAAGAACCTCATCCTGCCGGCGCTGATCCTCGCTGCTGAGCCCTGCGCGCTCACGGTGCGGGTGGGTCGTACGGCGGTGCTGGAACAGCTCACCGCCGACTACACCCGCACCCTCTGGGCACGTGGAGTGCGTCAGGTGAGGATCCACTGGGTGCACGTGCTCAGGAACTCGCTCTCGCCGATCATCTCGCTCGGATCGATCCAGATCAGGACGCTGCTCGGATACACCCTGATCGTCGAGGTGATCTTCCGCTGGCCGGGCCTGGGCACCCAGCTCGTGAACAGCATCCTGCATCGCGACTACCCGGTGGCGGAGGCCCTGGCGCTCCTGCTCGCTGCGGTCGTGATCATCTCCAGCGCCATCACCGACGTCGTCTACCGATGGGCCGATCCGCGGGTGCGGCTGACCGGATCCGAGGCGGCATGAGCGCCCCTACCTCCGAGCCGGTGTCCTCCGGCCGCGCGATCTACACCGCGGTCGGCAGCGAGTCCCGCCGCGCGCGGATCAACCCGTGGGTCGTCGGCGGCCTCACGGTGTACGGCGTTGCCGGGTTGGTGGGGATCATCGTCCTGACCGTCCCGAGCCTGAACCACCTGCTGACCGACCAGGATCTGCTGGCGACCTTCAAGCCGCCGCTGTCGCCGGGCCACCCGCTGGGCACCGACAGCCTGGGGCGCGACCTGATGTGGCGGATCCTGGGTGGTCTCGGTGTGTCCATCTGCGTGGGCGTGGGCGTCGCGATCATCTCCGTCGTCCTCGGCCTGGCGCTCGGGGTCTTCGGAGGCTTCTTCGGGCGGGCGGCCTCGGTGGGCACGGCGCTGGTGGTCGACGTGACCTGGGCGTTCCCGGCGATCCTCCTCGCGATCGTCTTCGCCGGCTGGCTCGGTCCGGGGCTGCCGGCGGTGATCCTTGCCCTCGCCCTCACCGGGTGGGCCAGCTTCGCCGTCATCGTGCGCGGGGAGATCCTGTCCCTGCGCGAGCGCGACTTCATCTCGGCGGCTCGCGTGCTCGGAGTCTCGCGGATCCGGATCAGCCTGACGCACCTTCTGATCAGCCTGTTCCCGGTCACCGTGGTCATGTCCGTCTTCTTCGTGTCGACGTCCATCGTGGCCGAGTCCGGCCTGTCCTTCCTCGGACTGGGCGCACAGCCGCCCACGCCGAGCCTCGGCGTGATCCTCGCCGACGGACGGGACTACCTGAGCAAGAGCTGGTGGCCCGTCGTCCTCGCGGGAGGCGCGCTGACCGTCCTCGTGCTGCTCATGAACGCCCTCGCCGACAACCTCAGGGATCGGTTCGACCCGCGCAACCGGAGCTCGCGATGACCGAGGCGACCAGCACTCAGGAGAGGCCCGGAGTCGTGCCGGAGCCGGCGCTCGAGGTCCACGGGCTGGAGATCTCGGTCGTGCACGGCCAGCATCACCGCCCGCTCGTGACCGACGTCTCCCTCACGGTCGGCGACGGCGAGATCGTGGGCCTGGTCGGCGAGAGCGGTTCGGGCAAGAGTCTGACCGCGCTCGCCTGCATGGGCCTGCTGCCCGACGGTGTGGCAGCGACCCAAGGCGACATCCGTGCGGCGGGCGCCTCCGTGGTGTCCGCCAGCCGCGCCGGTCTGCGCAGCATGCGCGGGCCACGGATGGCCATGATCTTCCAGGACCCCATGACCAGCCTCGATCCGTGCTTCCGGATCGGTCGGCAGATGGTGGAGGCCATCACGGAGCACGAGAGCGTGTCGAAGGGCGCGGCACGCAGGCGCGCCATCGACTTCCTCGGCCACGTGGGGGTGCCGGAGCCGCAGCGTCGGTTCGATGCCTTCCCGCACGAGCTGTCCGGTGGCCTCAGGCAGCGCGTCATGATCGCCACCGCCCTCCTGCTCGAACCGAAGCTGCTGATCGCGGACGAGCCGACGACGGCCTTGGACGTGACGACTCAGGCGAGCATCCTGCGACTCGTCCACCGGCTCCGCGACGAGCTCGACATGAGCGTGCTGTGGATCTCGCACGACCTCGCGGTCGTCGCGCAGCTCGCAGACCGGGTCGCCGTCATGTACGCGGGGGAGATCGTCGAGACCGGTGACACCGGGCAGATCTTCGCGGTCTCGCGCCATCACTACACGCGAGGGCTGCTCGACTGCGCGAGCCACGGGGAGCGCGGGGTGCCGTTCGGCTACATCGATGGGGTGGTTCCCGAGCCTGCCGAGTGGCTCGCGGGCTGCCGGTTCGCGAACCGGTGCCCGCGTGCGGACTCCCAGTGCCAGGTCCACCCCGAGGTGTCGGGCTCGGAGTTCCACGGTGTGCGCTGTCACCACCCTCTGGACGAGAGGGGGCTCGCGTGAGTCCCGTCGTCGAGGTCAGCGGACTGACCAAGGAGTTCAGGTCCCGGGCCGGCAAGGGCTTGCACCGGGCGGTGGACGACGTGTCGTTCGCGGTCGAGGACGGCGAGTCGTTCGGGATCGTCGGCGAGAGCGGGAGTGGCAAGACCACCGTGTCCCGGATCCTCCTGGGCCTGGTGGCGCCGACGTCGGGATCGGCGCGGATCTGCGGCATCGACGTGTGGGAGGGATCGCGCGCCGAGCGCAGGCAGCTGCCGAGGCTCGTGCAGGTGGTGTTCCAGGACCCGTACTCGTCCATGAACCCACGCATGACCATCGAGCGCATCCTCCTCGAGGGCATCCGTGGCGACGTCGACAGGCGGGCGCGCCGGGGCGAGGCCGAGCGGTTGCTGGAGCTCGTCGGGTTGCCGAGCAGGTACGCGTCGCTGCACCCCTACCAGCTCTCCGGGGGTCAACGGCAGCGCGTCGCCATCGCCCGAGCACTGGCCATGGACCCGCGTGTCCTGATCGCGGACGAGCCGGTCAGCGCGCTCGACGTGTCCATGCGCGGGCAGGTGCTGAACCTGATCGCGGACCTCAGGCTGCGCCTGGGGCTCACGGTGGTCCTCATCAGCCACGACCTCGGCGTCGTCCGGCAGTTCTGCGATCGCGTGGTCGTCATGTCCCAGGGCCAGATCGTGGAGCGGGGAGATCCCACGACGATCCTCACGTCTCCCGAGCACGAGTACACCAAGAAGCTCGTGGCCTCCATCCCGATGCTGCCGACGCAAGGTGTCGAGCGATGAAGCCGCGTTCGCTCGAGCTGACGCTGGGACCCGATGTCTCCGTCTTCGGCGAGGTGACAGAGCAGCCGGACGCCCGAGGGTGCGTGCTCCTTCTGCACGACCGAGGCTCGGACCTGGATCTCGTGCGCCCGTTCGCCGCATCGCTCGCCAGGCTGGAGCTGACCACGGTCCTCCTGGATCTGCCCGGTCACGGGCTCAGCGAGGGGGACTGGGACGCCGACGGAGCCCGGGCCGTGGGTGCGGCGCTCGACGAGTGCCGACGTCTGCATCCCCACATCGCGACGGTCGCGGTGGGATCGGCATGCGAGCTGCTCTACGCGGTGCCGCCGGCCTCGGTGCTGGCGACCGCACTCGTCGCGCCCACCCTGGACGACGCCGATCTCGCCGGTGCGGAGCCGTGGCGCGTCATCCCCGCCATCGCTCTCGCGGATCCCTGCGACGAGGTGCCAGCCCAGTCGATGGAGCGCTTGGGACGGTGGATCCGAGCGTGGTCGCTGCGTCTGCACGTCCACTACCTCGACCCACCGGACGGAGCCCGCGACAGGTGGACCGCCCACATGACCCACTCCGTTGCCGCGTTCGTGGCCGAGCAGATCGCCTACGCGTCCGTCGGCGAGCCCGCGCTGCACCCACCCGTGCCACCGGGCGTGCACAGGTGATGCGAACCCGGTCCCGAGCGGCTCGCGGCTCGGGAGATCCGAGCCACCGAAGGAGGTGACAGGCGTGACCGACGCCGAGGGCTACTACCGCTCGATTCTGACGATCCGCACGATCGAGGAACGGGTCATGCAGGCTCTGACCCAAGGCCTGGTCAGCGGTTCGACGCACCTGTGCATCGGCCAGGAGGCCGTTCCCGTGGGCGCGTGCGAAGCGCTGCGCGACGACGACCCCTTGATCACCACCTACAGAGGCCATGGGTGGTTGCTGGCGCGTGGCGTCGATCCGGTCGACTTCTTCGCCGAGATCCTGGGACGCGACTCGGCGCTCAACGGCGGGCGGGCCGGATCGGCCTACATGTCAGCGGCCGAGCACCACGTGTACGGCGAGAACTCGATCGTCGGTGCCGGGGTCCCGATCGCCGTCGGACTCGGTCTCGCCTGTCGCCGGGCCGGGGACGGCCGGATCCCTGTCGTGTCCATCGGCGACGGTGCGATGAACCAGGGCAACGTCCACGAGTCGCTGAACATGGCGTCGGTGCTGCGCATCCCGATGATCGTCGTGGTGGAGAACAACGGCTACGCCGAGATGACTCCCTCAGCCATGCTCACGGCGGTCCCTGCGGCCCAGCGTGCTGCGGCGTACGCGATGGTGGGTCTCGAGGTCGACGGGAACGATCCCCAGGCAGTCCGAGACGTCGTGGCCGGCGCTCGCTCGACGTCCCTCGAGTCCGGGCGTCCCGTTCTCGTCGAGGCTCACACGCATCGGCTCGGTGGGCACTACTCAGGCGACGCCCAGGCCTACCGCCCGGCCGGGGAGCTCGAGAAGCACCGGCAGTCGGACCCCCTGGTCCAGGGCAGGAAGCTCCTCTCCGAGGAGCAGGCAGGACGAGTCGAGGCGGACGTCGCGATGCTCGTGGAGGACGCGTTCGAACGCGCCGTGGCCATCGCGGCACCGAAGGCCGAGGAGGCGGGGACGCATGTCTACGCTCGCTGACGTCCAGGCACTGTCCTACATCCGCGCGGTGAATCTCGCGCTGGAGCACGCTCTGGCAACCGACCCGAGCGTGATCGTCCTCGGGGAGGACGTGGCTCTCCCCAACGGGCCCTTCGGTGCGACCAAGGGCCTGCACGCCGCCTTCGGCGACCGCGTCATCGACACGCCCATCTCGGAGTCGGCCATGGTCGGCACGGCTCTCGGGGCTGCGATGGGTGGTCTGCGCCCCGTGCTCGAAGTGATCTACGCAGACTTCCTGCTCGTCGCCATGGACCAGATCGTGAACCAGGTGGCGAACGCACGGTACGTGTCCCGCAGTGCTCTCACGGCGCCGCTGGTGATCCGGACGCAGCAGGGTCACACGCCCGGCGCGTGCGCCCAGCACAGCCAGTCCCTGGAGGCGCTGTTCGCGCACGTCCCCGGTCTGCGGGTCGGCGTCCCGTCGACACCCCGCGACGCCTACTCCATGCTCCGCCTGGCGATCGAGTCCGAGGACCCGGTGATGATCTTCGAGTCGCGTCGCCTCTACCCGACGAAGGGCGACGTGGCTCCCGGAGAGGCCGACGCGGGACTGGGTGTCTCGGAGACCGTGCGCAGGGGCTCGGAACTCACGGTCGTGACGTGGGGCACGGGACGCGCTCTGGTGGAGGAGTCCCTGGCCGACGCGGCGGCACCCTCCGTGGACCTGATCGACCTGCGGTGGCTGTCCCCGTGGGACTCCGGTGCAGTCATCGAGTCGGTGGGGCGGACGGGTCGGCTGCTCGTCGTCCACGAGGCGAACGAGACCGGCGGCTTCGGCGCCGAGGTCGTCAGCACCGTCTCCTCCGCGCTGGGGAGCGGGCTGCGCGCCAGCGGACGCGTCGGCCTGCGTGGCACGCCGGTGCCCGCCGCGCCGCCGTTGGCGCAGGCGGTGCTCCCCACGGTTTCCCGAGTGTCCGAGGCAATGTCAGCTCTGATGGAGGTTTGACGCGCATGTCATGCAGGCGACTGGAAGGCAAGACCGCGCTCATCACGGGGGGTGCCAGTGGTGTCGGCCGGGCCACGGCGCACCGCTTCGGCGAGGAAGGCGCCGCGAACATCGTCCTGATGGACCGCAACGCTGCGGCCCTCCCCGAGGTCGTGGCCGAGGTCCACGAGTCGACGGGGGCCAACGTTGTGGGAGTCCCGGGCGACGTGTCCGTCGACGCCGACTGCGACGCCGTCGTCGCCAGGGCGGTAGAGGTGGGTGGCGCGCTCGACATCCTCGTCAGCAACGCCCCTGCGCACTCCTCGGCGCCGTTCCTCGAGCTCGAGCGGTCGGAGTGGGACAGGACGATCGCGGTGATGCTGCGCGGCAGCTTCGTGCTGGGTCAGCTCGCCGCTCGCGCGATGGTCGCGTCGGGGACACCCGGGTCGATCCTCTACACGTCCTCGGTCTCGTCCCTGGGTGCGTCGATCTCGTACGCCCACTACGGCGCGGCCAAGGCAGGGATCGTGAACCTGGTGCAGACCATGGCTATCGAGCTGGTCGACCACGGCATCCGTGTCAACGCCGTCAGCCCTGGCCCTCTCGACACCCCTCAGTCCCGGGACGTTCTCGGTTCGGACGAGGCCATGGAGGCGGCGAGGAAGTACTGGCCGCTGGTGCCGATGAAGCGGCTGGGCAAGCCCGAGGAGATCGCTGCCACGTTCGCGTTCCTGGCCTCGGGCGACGCCGCCTACATCACTGGTCAGAACATCGTCGTGGACGGCGGCCTGCGGGCGCATTCCTACTCCATCCCTGAGGAGCTGTTGGCCAAGTGAAGATCAACGACCATCTCTACGTCGTCGGAGGCGGCGACTACGGGTACAACCTGTCGAACCGGCTCGACTCGAACGTGTACGTCATCGACACTGGTGACGAGCTCTGGATGATCGACGCCGGGTTCGACGGTGGTGACCGCGTCCTCGCCAACATCCGCGCCGACGGACTGGACCTGAACCGGATCACCAAGCTGTTCGTGACCCATTACCACGCCGACCACGCGGGTGCGCTCGCCTACATGCGCGAGTCGCTGGACGACCACCTCGAGATCTGCATCAGCGAACGTGCAGCGCCGGCGGTCCGCGTCGCGGACGAGGAGGTCATCGGCCTGAGATGGGCCAAGTCCTTCAACTTCTACCCGAGCGACTTCACCTGGGAACCGTGCGACATCGACGTGGAGCTCACGCACAACCAGGCCGTGCAGCGCAACGATTTCCAGCTGACCGCGATCGAGACGAACGGGCACTGCAACGGTCACATGAACTTCCTGGTGACCGGCGGCGAGCGCAGCTACCTCTTCAGCGGCGACCATGTGTTCTGGGGCGGGAAGATCATCCTGCAGAACGTGGCCGACTCCAGCGTCCAGGACTACGCGAAGTCCATGAACCTCCTGCTCGAGTATGACTTCCAGGCGCTCATGCCCGGTCATCTCAACTTCTCCCTCGAGAACGGCCGACGGCACGTCCAGTCCGCCGCCGACCAGTTCAATCGCATCGGGCTGCCGCCCAGCCTGCTCTAGGAGCGGGAGACAGGGGTTCACCATGCAGGAAGGTCCGGGCCTGTCCGGAGGGCTACGACCTCCGATGCCCGACGAAGTGTGGGCGATCCGCCCCGGGCACGTCCTGCTGCCTGGGGGCGACGTCGCGGACGGCTACGACGTCCTGGTGCGAGGCGGGGTCATCGACTCCGTCGTCGCCCGTGGTGATGCGTCCACGCGGGGTATGCAGGTCGTCGAGGCGCCGGGAGCCACGCTGCTCCCGGGCCTCATCGACTCCCATGTGCACCTCACGTTCAGCTCCGACGGGCACGTGGTGGACAACATCCTCCGGGAGTCGGTGGCGGCGCAGCTCGCTCGTGCCGTGGGCAACGCGCAACGCGGTCTCGCCAAGGGGGTCACGACAGCGGTCGACTGCGGGGGTACGACGGAGGTCGTGCTCGCCCTGCGGGACGGCATCGCCGCGGGACGGCTCCAGGGCACGGGCTTGCTGGTCAGCGGGGCTCCGCTCACGACGACGGCGGGTCACTGCCACTGGCTGGGCGGAACCGCCGACTCGCAGGAGGACCTCGTGCGCGCGATGCGGTCGCACGTCGCCTCAGGGGTCGATGTCATCAAGGTCATGGTCACGGGCGGCAACATCACGGAGGGCAGCAACCCGACCCGTCTGCAGTTCCCGCCCGAGGCGATCGAGGCGCTGGCGCGTGAGTGCGACCGCCTCGGCCGCCCGCTGGTGACCCACGCGCATACGGCGGAGGCGGTGGAGCTCGCGGCGTCGGTGGGGGCGCGGGTCATCGCGCACGCGACCTGCACCAACCCTGATGGCTCCATCTCGCTGGAGGCCGCGACCATCAAGCGAGTGCTCGACGCCGGGTGCTACGTCGACCCCACGCTCATGGTGGCCCGGCCCGGCAACGGCGACGGCTCGGACAGCTCCGAGCGGCGGCTTGAGCAGCGCCGCGCGATGCTCCCGCTGTTCGCCGCGATGAGCGAGGCCGGGATCCCCCTGCTCGCAGGAACCGATGCCGGGGTGCCCGGAGTGGCTCATGGCTCCGTGGCCGGCTCGATCATCGCGCTGCACCGCGAGGTCGGGCTGTCGGCGGCCCAGTCGCTCGCGGCGGCCACGACGACGGCGGCGGAGGCCTTCCGCCTCGACGACCGTGTCGGCTCGATCCGGGCCGGCCTGTGGGCCGACCTGCTCCTCGTCGACGGCGACGTGGGGAAGGAGATCGAGGCGGTGAACCGGCCGCTGGCCGTCTGGAAGGGCGGGGAGCTGGTCGCCCGTGGCGGACTGCTGACGTTCGGCTGACTTCCGGGAGGTGCGTGATGATCCGCTACATCGCCGTCCTGCGACGCCGTCCCGGCTCCACGACCGAGGAGTTCCTCGCGGCCTGGCTGGGCGAGCACCGCGCTCTGGCGAGCGCGCTCCCGCACGTGCGGAGCGTCCTGTTCCAGCCGACCGCGAACGTACCGGGGATCGACCAGGCGTATGACGGGGTGGGGTTCCTCGACTTCGACTCCGTGGAGGATCTGAGACGCAGCCTCGCCTCGGAGGAGGCGCTCGCGCTGCGTGCGCACACCGCCACGTTCGCGGAGCCCGGATCGGCCGTGCGCGTCGTCGTCGACCCCGGCCTCGGCAGTGCACCCGAGCGACCCCGCCGACCGACCGAGTCATCCTGAGGAGAGCGATGCGTGCATACCTGAGCAGGCTCTCGGTTCCTCCGGGCGGCTCGCTCGACATCCACGGGTCCGGCATCCCGACCTCCCGGGCCACGGTGCGCGAGCACCTGCACGGAGACCCGCACCCCGACGGACCGGGCATCGTGGTCCACGACTGCGACTGGGGCGCGGGAACCATCGAGGCGCCGCTCGTCGCGCCCAGCGTCGGCTCCTTCGCTTCGGCGGAGGACGCGTTGGTGGGGACCGACGAGTTCACGCTCTCGATGTGGGTGTGGCTCACCGACCTGAGCCGCGACGTGGTGCTCGCCACCTGGAGCACAACCGGGGGAGCGCGTTCCCTGTGCGTGACGGGGTCACGGTTGTCCCTCGTGGGCACGGACAGTCGCCACCTCCTCGACTACCGCATCCGCGAGCGCGCCTGGATGTTCGTGGGTGTGACGTGCGCACCCGGCGTGGATGGCGGCGCTGCGAGCGCCACGCTGCTCGCCTCGGTGTGGGGACGGACAGGTGGCCCGTTCCAGTCGATGCCGCTCGACGCCGACCTGCGTCCGGATTCGGGGGCCCTGTGGATCGGAACGCGGGGGGACGGAGGAGAGCTGGACGGCAAGGTCGCAGGACTTCGTCTGCATCGGCGCGCGCTGGATGTCGTCGACCTGATGAACGTCATGAACGGGGTCGGGGCCGCGGCCGACCTGGAATGGGATCTCGCGGACCGTTCCGACCCTGATCGCGCCCCGGTCATCGCCGGCCCCGGAACGGCGCTGCTCCTGCGCCATGCCCCCATGCGAAGCACGGCCGTCCCGTCGCCGCTGGAGTCCTCCGGCCGCATGCTCTGCCGAGCGGGCTCCGTCCACTTCCACCGCGACGACACGGAGGACTGCGGTTGGCCGGCGGTCGCTCAGGTCGCTGTGCCGGAAGACGCAGCCCCGGGGCTCTACGCGATCAGGCTGGGGTCGGAGGCCGTCGCCTACGAGCTCCCCTTCGTCGTCTCAGGGGCCGACGACGTGACCCTGCTCGTGCCGACGCTCACATGGCAGGCCTACGCGAATCTCGGTCGCGACGGCACCTGGCCGGGGTTGTCCCACTACTCGCTGCACGAGGACGGGTCTCCCGTCACCGTGACGACCTCTCTGCGACCGACCCAGACGTTCGCGCCGACAGCACGTCTGGAGGTGGACCCGGGGGACGGCTTCGCGACGGGTGTCAACGCGACGCACCTGATGATGGCCGATCTCTACGCCTGGCACTGGATGCGGCAGGAGTTCCCCGGCCGGTGCGGTGCCATCGACGACCGGGACCTTCACCTGCGCGGCGCCGCAGCACTGGCCGGTGCCAAGGTCGTCGTGCTGTCGGCGCATCCCGAGTACTGGACCGCCACCATGCTCGATGCGCTCGAGGAATTCCTGGCGGGTGGTGGCAGCGCGGTGTACCTCGGTGGCAACGGGCTGTACTGGGTCTCGTCGCTTCACCCGACCAAGCCGCACCTGATGGAGATCCGGCGCTGGGGCGGCTCGCAGACCTGGTCGATCGACGAGGCTGATCGCCTGCACCAGTTCGAATCCCGCACGGGGGGCCTGTGGGAGGAGGCCGGCCGTCCTCCCAACTCCATCGTCGGCGTCGGCTTCGGCGGGTTCGGCAACGGTGCCTCCATGGTCTTCTCGCGGACACCGGAGAGCTTCGACCCGAGATGGTCGTGGATCTTCGACGGGTTGGACGGCCACGAGTTCGGTGGCGGCGGGTTGAACGGGGGCGCGGGCAACGAGTTCGACGTCTTCGATGCGGGCCGCCTGCCGCCCGGCGAGTCGGTCGTCATCGCGACGTCGCGCCCTGCGACGGGCGATCACTTCGGCACGTTCGAGCGCGACGGCGCACGCGCCCCCGCCCCCTCCGTGCGGTGCGATGTCGTCCTCACCCGGACGCCGGCGGGTGGCCTGGTCCTGGCGCTCGGCTCCATCACCGCGAGCGGGTGCCTCACCAGCCGTCGTGACCGTGGTCTGGCGCGCGTCGTGCGCAACGCGGTCGACCGCATGCTCGAGCCCCCGCCCGCCACGCACAGAGCCTGACCGGGGCATGGCACCGACCGTCTTGAGAGCGAGAGACATGCGAGTCCTGCGCGAAGCCTTCGACTACCCCTTCTCACGCCTGGATCCGATGGGCGCCCACATCGACCCGCCCTCCATCGCGCTGTACGACACGTTGCTCGTGAAGGGCCACGACCGTCGAGGCCACCCCTGTCTCGCCCGCGTTGCCGAGATATCCGAGGACAGGCTCGCCTGGACGCTCGAGCTGCGTGACGGCGCGGTCTTCCACTCAGGGGCGGTCTGCGACTCCCGTGCGGTCGCGGAGAGCCTCGATGCGCTGCGCTGGCACGTGCCCGGTGATCGTCAGCTGTGGTACTGGGACCCGGTCGACCGGGTCGAACCGCTCGACGACAGGCGACTTCGGTTCACGCTCCATCACCCGTACCGGCGTCTGCCTGCGCTGCTGTGGGGTACTCACACGGCCGTCTTCAACCGTGCCGCGCAGCTGGCACATCCCGACGACTTCGGTGTGTCGATCTGTGACGGGACCGGCCCCTTCAGGCTTGCCTCTCTGGACGCCGACCGCATCATCGCCGACCGGGTCGAGGGCTACCCGAACCTGGCGGTGCCCGGTCTGCCCCGGGGTTCCTCGGACCTCGACCGCGTCGAGTGGCTCGCGCTCCCCGATCCCGCCGACCGCTGGGAGGCCCTGCGCGCGGGGGCAGTCGACTGCGTGCACGGTATCGACTACGACCGGGTGCACGAACTCGCGGACGACCCGAGGTTCGAGGTCTACGAGGCGGGGCAGGCGTCCAGCATGTACCTCTCGCTCAACTGGGACCGGCGGGACCTGGGCTTCGACGACGTGCGTCTTCGAAGGGCGCTGTCGTCGGCCATCGACCGCGACGGACTGGTGCGCGGGGCCCTGGCCGGCCACGGGAGCCCCACCTGGGGCCCGGTGCCTCCGGGCACCGAGTACTACGACCCCGAGGTCGACTCGGGGCGCAGGCCCGATGTCGGCAGGGCTGAGACGGCTCTGGACTCCCTGGGGTGGGCCCGGGGCGCCGACGGGGTCCGGGGCAGGGACGGGGTGCGCCTGTCGTTCGAGTGCGTGGTGCAGGACGACCCGGTGTTCCGAGACGTGGCGACGCTGCTCGCGGATCAGCTGCGAGCGATCGGGGTCGAGCTGGGCATCCGGTACGCACGACCCTTCGCCGAGTTCTACGACGCGTGCGCGGCGGGGCCCGCGAGCTCGATCTCGAAGTGGTTGTGGCCCGATCCCCTCGATGCGCTCATCGGGTTCTCGTCCACGAGCACTGCGCCGTTCCCCAACTGGTCGCGCGCATCCGTCCCGGCGCTGGACCGGTGCACCACCGACTGGCTGCGCGCCGAGACCGACGACGAGCTGGCGTCGGCGGCGTCCGCGGTGCAGCGGGTGTTCGCCACCGAGCTGCCCTACATCCCCCTGCTGTCCCCGAACGACGTGTGGGCGTGGCGCACGAGCGTGACGGGCTACGTCCCGTCGCCGCACATCCTGTATCCGCTCTACCAGGGAGTGAGCGTGTCCGCGGAAGCCGGAGCTGCACCGTGGACAGACCGGATTCTGCACTAGATTGGGGCAAAATCGCGAGAATGCGCTCGTATTGCGCTACCGTCTCCGAGCGCGGCGGTGTGCCGCGTGGCGGGTCGCGGCGAGGCCGTTCGTCGCAGGCCCGGCGAGTCCCAGTGATGCGTGCCGGACCGCGGCACAGGACGGTGGCGTCGGTGAGGGAACCCGGGTCGGGAGATGTCCTGGGCATGACCGCGGTCGCGCTCGCGGAGGCCTACCGTCGGCGCGACCTGTCGCCGGTCGAGGTGGCTCGGGCCTGCCTGGCGCAGATCGAGCGGGTCGACCCGACGATCAACGCGTTCTGCTGGCTGGACGAGACCGCGACGATCGAGGACGCACGGCGGTCCGAGGACCGCCACCGCCGTGGGGCACCGCTCGGGCCTCTCGACGGAGTGCCGGTCGCCGTCAAGGACGTGATCCGAGCGGCGGGGTGGCCGACGCGGAAGGGGTCGCGGACCCCCACCACGGAGGTGGACTCGTCGGACGCGCCGGCCGTGGAGCGGCTGCGCGCCGGCGGCGCCGTGCTCGCCGGGAAGACGACGACGCCGGAGCTCGGGTGGAAGGCGGTCACGGACAGCCCGTTGACCGGCGTCACGCGCAACCCCTGGAACACAGCCAGGACGGCGGGCGGGTCGTCGGGCGGAAGTGCGGCCGCGGTAGCGGCGAGGATGGTCCCTCTCGCTCTGGGCACCGACGGTGCCGGATCGGTGCGGATCCCCTCGTCCTTCTGCGGAGTCGTCGGTCTGAAGCCGACCCACGGTCTCGTGCCGCAGTGGCCCCCGAGCCCGTTCGGGATCCTGTCGCACCTGGGGCCGCATGCGAGGACCTCGCAGGACGCGGCGCTGCTGCTCGCGACCATCGCCGGCCCTTCGGGACTGGACCCGCACTCGGTGCGACGCGATGGGCACCCATGGGCCGATGGTCCTCTTGTCCCCCCCGGCTCGCTCCGCGTGGCCTACTGCCCGCGGCCGGGCGACGTCCCGGTCAACGACGAGATCCTGCGCGTCGTGGGGGCGGCGGTCGACGCGCTGGCCTCGCTCGGCGCGGAGGTACGGCTGCTCGCGGAGCCGCCCTTCGAGGATCCGCGCCAGGAGGTGGAGACGATCTGGAACGCCGGAGCGGCGCGAGCTCTCGACCAGCTGACTCCTGCGGACCTGGCCGTGGTGGACCCCGGACTGCGAGCGATCGCTGACGTGGGACGGCACATCCCGGCCACCTCCTACGTCGCCGCTCTCGAGGCACGGGTGACCCTGTCCGCTGCCGTGGACCGGATCCTGTCGGAGGTCGACGTCCTCATCACTCCCACGATGCCGATCGTCGCGTTCGACGCCGGCGGCGACGTGCCTCCCGGGTGGCCGGACGCGAACTGGATGTCGTGGACGCCCTTCACCTATCCGTTCAATCTCACCGGCAATCCGGCGCTGAGCGTCCCGTGCGGGCTCAGCAGCGAGGGGCTGCCGATCGGCGTGCAGCTCGTGGGGGGAAGGTTCGCCGATGGACTGCTGCTCGGCATCGGCAGCCACCTCGAGACCGCCCTGACCGCGCCCGACGTCGTCGTCGACGGGTGACGTGGCCGTGACCGAGGCGAAGACGGACGTCGCCCGACCGCTGCCGATCGCGGTGGTCAACGCTCGCGTGTGGACGTTCGACGCGGTAGTGCCGTCCGCCTCTGCCTTCCTCGTCGTGGACGGGCGCATCGCCCGGGTGGGCTCCACGGCCGAGATCCTCGGTGCGGCCGGTCGAGAGGCGCGGACTCTGGACTGCAGCGGGGCGACCGTCGTGCCCGGCTTCGTCGACGGGCACTGTCACTTCGAGCTCACGTGCGTGACCACGGATCGCTGGCTCAACGTCCACACGCCGCCCTTCGATTCGCTGACGGAGATCGCTGAAGCCATCGGGCAGCGTCTGGAGGAGGACGACGAGACGAGCGACGAGTGGCTGCTCTGCCGCTCGAGCTTCGCCGCCCACGAGAAGGTGCGCGAGCAGCGACTCTTCACACGACAGGAGCTGGACCGTCTGTCGGATCGTCGGCCTCTCGCAGTCTTCGCCAGCCTGCACGTCGCGTCGCTGAACACGGTCGCACTGCGCCGTCTGGGTCTGTGGGACTCCTCGGCGCCCCATCCCTTCCACGGAGTCGTCCACCGGGACGGCGACGGGACGCCGACGGGCGTGGTCACCGAAGTGTTCATGATGGTTCCCTCGCCGGGGTCGGACGACGAGTTCCTCCGGTCGGTGCAGCGCCACGGCCACGACTTGTTCGGTGCATCAGGCACCACGACGGTGCTCACGATGCCCGAGTCGGTTCGTCAGGTGCACCTGCTCAGGGAGCTCCACCGGCAACGCGGTCTCGGTCTGCGGCAGCGGTACTACCTGATCTCACCCGGCGTCGCGACGATGGACGAGGCCTCGCAGCTCCTGCGGGCGGAGCAACCGACGGACACGTTCTCGTTCGGCGGCCTGAAGGTGTTCGTCAACGGGTGCGGGCACGACGGCCTTGGCTCGCGGCTCGAGGACGTCAAATGGACCGAGGGCGAGCTGAGCGCCTTCGTGGTCGAGGCGGATCGTCGGGGGATCCAGGTGTGGCTGCACTCGCTGACCGCGGACGGCGTGCGCATGGCGGCGCGCGCCATCCTCGAGGCCGGTGGCCACCGCGGGAACCCGCGACGTCACCGCATCGAGCACGGCGGAGACTACGTGGACCTCGAGGACCTCGGGCTCATCGCGGCCAGCGGGGCGCTCATGGTGACCACACCTCAGTTCCTGCACAGCATGAGCGCCGACGAGACGGGGCCACGAGCGCCCGTGCGCTCGCTCGCAGCGGCGGGCATCCGGGTGCTCGGCGGGACGGACAGCACCGGGACGGTGCCGTCGAGCGTGTCCATCCTGGGCAACGTGGCGACGGCCGTGACCCGCCGGCGGACCGACGGGACCGTCCTGCACGCAGACGAGTCCCTCGACGTCGAGGACGCCTTCAGGCTGTTCACGACGAACGCCGCATATGGCGGGTTCCTCGAGGACCACGTGGGAAGCCTGTCCGTCGGCAAGAGGGCGGATTTCGCGCTCCTGTCGGAGGATCCGCGGGAGGTGGATCCCCTGGAGCTGGGCCGGGTCCGTGTGCTCAGCACGCATCTCGGAGGGGAGTGTGTGTGGAACAGCGATCGCGGGGGCGAGTGAGCCCCGCTCGAGGGACGGAGCCCCGAGCATGACCCCTGTCCCTGAGCAGGCACAGGTCGTCGTGGTGGGCGGGGGGATCGTCGGTTGCAGCGTCGCCTACCACCTGGCCCGACGTGGTGTCAGCGACCTCGTGCTCCTCGAACGGGCGGAGCTGACGTCCGGGACGACATGGCACGCTGCGGGGCTGGTCGGGCAGCTGCGGTCGAGCCAGAACCTCACGCGGCTCGCCAAGTACACGGCGGAGCTGCTTCCGGACCTGGAGCGGGAGACAGGTCAGGCCACCGGGTTCCAGCAACGCGGCTCGGTGAGCGTCGCAACCTCGGGCGAGCGCATGCACGAGCTCCTCCGGAACGTGTCGGCGGCTCGCCTGTTCGGCCTCGAGGCGCACCGGCTCGGTCCACGCGAGATCGAGCAGCTGGTGCCGATCGCTGAGCTGGAGGACGTGGTCGGAGGAGTGTTCCTCCCGGGCGACGGGTCCACCAACCCCGTCGACACCACGCGAGCTTTCGCTCTCGGGGCCAAGGCGCGGGGCGCGACGGTCGTCGAGCACGCTGCAGCGACCTCGGTCGTGGTGGAGAGCGGCCGGGTCCGAGGAGTCCGCTACCACCTGGACGGCGTGGACCGCGAGATCAGCTGTTCGACGGTCGTCAATGCTGCCGGGATGTGGGCGCGCGAGCTGATGCATCCGCTCGGGGTGGACGTCCCGCTGCATGCTGCCGAGCACTTCTACGTGGTGACGGAGCCGGTGCCGGGTCTGCCTCCTGGCATGCCCGTGCTCCGGGATCCCGACGGCTGCTCCTACTTCAAGGAGGACGCGGGCAAGCTGCTCGTGGGCTGGTTCGAGCCGGTGGCCAAGCCCTGGGCGGTGCAGAAGGTCCGTGGTGTGCCCGCCATCCCGGACGGGTTCGCCTTCGGCACGCTGCCGCCGGACCTCGACCACATCGCGCCGCTGATGGAGCAGGCGGTGCGTCGCGTCCCGGTCCTGGGGGACGCCGGCATCCAGCTGTTCTTCAACGGCCCTGAATCGTTCACGCCGGACGACCGCTACCTGCTGGGGCCCACCCCAGAAGTGGACGGGCTGTTCCTGGCCTGTGGGTTCAACTCGATCGGGATCCAGTCCGCCGGCGGCGCCGGCAGTGTCCTCGCCGACTGGATCGTGGACGGGTATCCGCCCATGGACCTGTGGGACGTCGACGTCCGGCGGATGATGCCCTTCCAAGGCACCAGCCACTACCTCCGTGATCGCACGACGGAGTCGCTCGGGCTCCTGTACGCCATGCACTGGCCGAGCCGTCAGTACGAGACAGCACGCGACGTGCGTCGCACGCCGTTCCACGCGCAGCTCGCTTCTGAGGGGGCCTTCTTCGGTGAGGTCGCCGGGTGGGAGCGGGCCAACTGGTACGCGGGACCCGGTCGCGAACCGCGGTACGACTACAGCTACGGCCGGGAGGGCTGGTTCCCGCACGCACGTTCCGAGCACCTCGCCGTACGCAACGCGGTCGGGCTGATCGACCTGTCCTCCTTCGGGAAGTTCGTCGTCAAGGGCCCCGGGGCGTGCCGGGCGCTCAACCGGATCTGCGCCAACGAGGTCGACGTCGCTGTCGGGCGCATCGTCTACACGCAGTGGCTCAACGACAGAGGGACCGTCGAGGCGGACGTCACCGTGACCCGGGAGTCTGAGAACAGCTTCCTCGTCGTCACCGCTGCGGCCACTCAGCGGCGGGACTTCGCGTGGCTCGAGCGGCAGCTCGGCGAGGAGGCCGGCTGCACGGCCTTCGATGTCACGTCGGCCTATGCGGTCCTCGGCGTCTTCGGTCCTGGATCCCGGGCGGTGCTCTCCCGCGCCTCCATCGACGACTTCTCGACCGCGGCATTCCCGTTCGGCGGCTCCCGCACGGTCGAGATCGGCTATGCGCGGGTCCGAGCCAGCCGGGTCAGCTACACGGGGGAGCTGGGCTGGGAGCTCTACATCCCGACCGAGTATGCGGTGCACGTTCTCGACCAGGTGAGGGACGCGGACGGGACCGCGGCGTTGGTGGGGTACAACGCACTGAACTCCCTCCGGGTGGAGAAGGCGTTCCGGAGCTGGGGGCACGACATCGGCACCGACGACACACCGCTCGAGGCCGGCCTCGGCTTCGCTGTCGCCTGGGACAAGCCTGGGGGCTTCATCGGGCGGGACCAGCTGTCCGCCGCGAGCGCTCGAGGGGTACGCCGGCACCTGCTCCAGTTCCAGCTGGCGTCGGACGCCCCGTTGCTCCACCACAACGAGCCGATCCTGCGCGATGGGGTGGCGGTAGGGCGGATCACGTCGGGGGCATACGGGCACAGCCTCGATCGGAGCATGGGCCTCGGCTACGTGACTCTGGAGCCGGGCGAGGACCCGCGGCACGGCGGGCTGGTGGACGCGTTCGAGGTGGAGGTCGCCGCTGAGCGGTTCCCTGCGGTCGCGACGCTCGACCCGGCCTACGATCCCGGCGGCACCCGCATGCGGGCCTGACGTCCGCCGAGAACGCTGCGCTGCCCGAGCCAAGGCTCTGGGCGGCGTGCCCGTGATCTAGGCTGTGCTGCCAGCCTGAATCCAGCCGGTGCGGGGCGCGACGCCCCCACGACCCAGGACGTGGGTCAGTGTCTGGCCCCGCCCTCGTAGCTCAGGGGATAGAGCAACGGTTTCCTAAACCGTGTGTCGGAGGTTCGAATCCTCTCGGGGGCACCGGATCGGGGACATCGGAGCGCCGATCCCTCGTGGGGTCATGCCTCGGTCCCCAGCACTTGGTTCAAGAACCTGTTCCTGAACGTGCCTGCGGGGTCGAGCTCCTCGACCACGTGGACGAAGTCCGGGAGGTGCGGGTACAGGCTGGCCCAGTCGGGCTGGTCCGCGGTGAAGACCTTGCCCCAGTGCGGGCGGGCAGAGTGCGGCTCGAGGAGCGTCCCCACCTGACGGACCAACCGGGCGACGGCCTCGGGGTGCTGCTTCCAGGTGAAGTGCAGGCAGGTGCTGTCGCGGCCCTGGGCCGGCGAGAGCCAGAGCTCGTCGGCCGCGATCGAGCGGATCTCGCTGACGAGCAGGTGCGGTGCCAGCTCGGGCGCGAGCTGAGCCACGGCGTGCAGGCTCGCCGCTGTGCGCTCGCGTGGGACGAACCACTCGGACTGGATCTCGGCGCCGAAGCTGGGCTGATGGTCGAGCCGGAAGTGCGGCAGGCCGTCGTGCCAGAGCAGTGGCTCGTCGGTCGGGGTGAGGTTGTCGCCGTCGCCGAGCAGCAGGCTCGGCACCGACGCCGCCGGCAGTGGACCAGGCGAGCCCGGGTCGACGGCGGTCTTGCGGAGCACCTCGGACTGCTCGGTGGCAGCCCACCGGGTGAAGATGCTGACGCTGTACCCCTCGCTCAGGATGTGCTCGGCGTCGTCGAGCAGGTCGGGCAAGGACACCGGCTCTCGCGTCTGCCGGATCCAGAACTCCGGCACGAGGTCGAGGTCCATGTCCACGGCGATCCCGGCCGCGCCGAGCGACAGCACCGTGGCCGGGAAGCCGGCGTCGCCGCGGCGGTGCTCGCTGGTCGAGCCGTCCGCGCGGACCAGCCGCACCCTCGAGACGGCGGTGGCCAGGACCGGGTTCGCGATCCCTGATCCGTGGGTGCCGGTGGCGGTCGCCCCGACCACCGAGATGTGCGGCAGCGAGCCGAGGTTGCGCAGCGCGAGGCCGTGCTCGGCCACGGCGCGGGCGACGTCGCCGAACCGCACTCCGGGGCTGACGGTGACGACCCGGCGCTCCGGGTCGACGGCGGGCGGCTGCCGCAGGCGAGCGAGGTCGACGACGAGGTCGTCGCTGTCGCACAGCTCGTTGAAGGAGTGTCGCGAGCCGACGGCCCGGACCCTTGTCGCGCTGGTCACCAGCCCGGCCAGCTCGTCGACGTCGGCCGGTTCGGCCCATCGCTCATGGGCGTAGGCGTGGTTGTGCGCCCAGTTCCACTGCGTCATACGGCCTCCCGGGAGACGTCTGGCCAGCCCGACCACCGTGCCGCTGCCCGTGCACGACCCTGGCAGGCGGACGGCTGGAATGTGCGCCGCCTGGCCAACCGTGGTGCGGACGTCCGCGGATCGCTCCGCGTGGTCCGGGGCCGTCGCGGTGGCCGGTCATGAGATACGGGCTGCCGGCCACGTGGCTCGGCGTCCACGAGCGGAGACACCTCGCAACGTGGTCCCGACCGACCCTGTCGCCCCGAACCGCGCCCAGGTCAGCCGGCAGCCTGGACGTCGATGACCAGGCGGGCCGGGTCCTGCAGCGTGCTCACGGCGAAGGGCGCCATGCCGTCGACGCCGAGCACCCAGGCCAGCACGCTCTCGAAGTCACCGGTCTGCACCGCCTCGGTGACCACCGACGTGTCGGCCGAGACGCGGCGCGGTCCGTCGTAGCCCTGCGTCCCGGAGCCTGCCGTGTCGAAGGTCCCGGCCGGCTCGAGGCGCACGAGGATCACGTGGTCGCCGGCCACGGCGACCGTCTCACCGGACGGGTCGGCGATGACGGGCTTGCTCGCGTACTCGACGCGGTAGCCCGGCACGTGATCATCGAACTCGACGACGAACCGGTCGTAGCCGACGTGACCGGCGAGCCGCACGGCCGTCAGCAGCGCGAAGCCCGCCTGGCCCGGCGGCCGCTCCACGGGGTCCGTGGAGTAGGACGTGGTCGGGCTCGCCGACGTCGCGCTGGGGGAGGCGGACGGGGATCCCGACGGGCCGGCCGGCGGTTCCGACGTCGTGGAGCAGCCGAGCGCCAGGAGGCTGAACGCCACCGCCGTCGCGGCGATCGCGGCGGAACGGGAGCCACGGCCCGTCCTCACGACTCCACGGTAGGCCGGTGCCCGATGCCGAGGCGCGCCGTGCCGAGCCGGCGGGCCGAGCCGCGAGCGGCCGTGGGGCAGACCCAGGGGACACGGAACGGGGCGGGTCGCACGTGACCCGCCCCGTCCCCGTGTCCGCGCCCGGTCACGGCATGAGGCGGGTCCCCCCGGTGACGACGTCGGCCTGCGCGAGCACGCTGTGGTCGGAGGCGCGGGTGAAGGTCACGTGGGCCGTACCCTGCGTCGACATGCAGTCCGAGGCGACCGTCATCGTGCCCTCGATGCGCTGGTCGATGACGTTGACCCCGCCCGAGGTGATGAACCGCTCGAACGCGAAGCGGAACGAGTCGCCGTCGCGGGTCCAGCTGCCCAGGCCGCTCGTCGCGCCGTCCGGGTGCAGCGGGGCGAGCGCCGGGTTGAGGGGTGTCGAGGAGACGGCGTCCACCATCGTGCCGTCGGAGTGGAACTGCACGAGGGACACGAACGGGGGAGGCGGCCCGACCGGGTCGACCGTCTCGTTCCAGGTGCCGACGGGGCCGGCGCCGTAGCGGCAGCCGGAGCGGCCGTCGGAGTCATGGTCGCTGGCGCTGGCGGCGTCGGCGGCGACGACGGTGCCGGCCACCACAAGGGTGGCGACGGCGGCGGTGACGAGGGCGCGGGTGCGGTGCATGGCCTTCTCCTTGCGGACGGTCCGGCCGGTCGGCCGGGACTGCTCCCAGACTGGGAGCCGAACGCACATCCCCTCCTCGGGTGAATCCCCAGGTTCTCGAGCCGTGCCACCATCCGGGTGTGCTCGTGGGTCGTGCGCCTCAGTGCGCAGCGCTGGACGCCGTGCTGGCGTGGGCCCGCACGGGCCGGTCGGCCTCCCTCCTGCTGGTGGGCGAGCCCGGGCTGGGCAAGACCGCGCTCCTGGACTGGGCCGCCGAGCAGGCGGTCGCGGCGGGGATGCGCGTCGTCCGCCTGGTCGCGGTTGAGGCCGAGTCGGCGATCACCGCCGCCGGGACAGGCCTGCTGCTGCGCCTGCTCGACGCCGATCCCGCCGACACCGCGGTGCACGCGGTGCTCGATGCGCTCGTGGCCGCCAGCCGCGAACAGCCGCTCCTGGTCACGGTCGACGACGCCCAGTGGCTCGACGTCGCGACCCGGCAGGCGCTCGGCTTCGCGGCCCGCCGGCTGCTCGCCGACCCGGTGGCGATGGTGCTGTCGTCGCGTCCCGGCGACCTCGGTAGCCTCGAGGCGTTCCCAGCGACCGAGGTGCCCCCGCTCGACCGGGAGGCGAGCCGCGAGCTGCTGCGCGCGCGGTTCCCGGCGATGACGACCACCCGCGCGGACGAGGTGGCCGACGCGCTGGGGCACGTGCCGCTGCCGCTGGTGGAGGTGGGGCGGCTGCTCACCGAGGACGAGCTGCTCGGCCGCGACCCGCTGCCCGAGCCACTGCCTGTGAGCGACGCGGTGCAGAGTCGCTACGCGCAAGGCTTCGCCTCGCTGGAGGAGCCAGCCCGCCGGCTGCTGGTGCTGCTCGCGGCCGACGACGGCACGGACCCGACGCTGGTGTCCGAGGCCCGCGAGCGGCTCGGGCTGGGCGCCGGGCTGTGGGAGCGCGCCGAGAGCACCGGCCTGGTGCGGCTGGGTGCGGTGCCGCAGTTCGTGCACCCGTTGGCGCGGGCCTCGGTGCACTCCGCCGCGGACCCGGCGCAACGGCGCGCCGCGCACGCCGCGCTCGGCGAAGTGCTGCGTGCGCGCGACGAGGAGGAGCTCGCGGTGCGGCACCTCGCGCTGGCCGCGACCGGTCCGGACGAGCACCTCGCCGAGGCGCTCGTCCGCCTCGCCGAGGTCGCGGCGGCCGAGCGCCCGGGCCCGTCGGCTGCGGCGCTCGCGCTCGCCGGCGCGCGCCTCGCCTCCGGCCCGGCGCAGCGGGACCGGCTGCGGGTGCTGGCGGCCGAGTGCTCCGTGGGCCTGCGCGCCGTCGAGCTCGCCGAGCAGGTGCAGGCCTCCACACAGGAGCCCGTGCTGCTGGCCCGCTGCGTGATGGTGCGGGTGGACGCCGACGAGCGGGCCGACCCGGCGCAGCTCGTCGAGCTCACCCGCCAGCTCGACCACCTCGACCTGCCGGAGCCCCTGGCGCTGCGCAGCAGCGTCGCGTCGGTGTGGGCGGCGATCCACGCCTCGGACGTGGCCAGGCTCGAGGAGCTGGCCGTCGGTGCCGAGGCCGAGCGGCTCGGCGGCTCGTCGTGGCTGGCGACCGCCGCCCTGGGGATGGCGTTCACCTTCCTCGGCCGTCACCACCGCGGGGTCCCGCTGCTGCGCGAGGCGCAGGCCCGGTCCGCCGACGTGGATCCCGCGTCCCTGCCGCCCGAGCGCGCGGTCGACTGGGCCACGGTGGCCGGCTGGCTGGGGGACGACGCGGAGCACGACCGGCGGATGCGCAGCCTCGACCGCGCCCTGCGCGCGTCCGGACAGCCCGAGCTCGTGGCCGTGGCGGCGTTCTTCTCCGCCGAGCGCGACCGCAGGGAGGGGGACTGGGCGCGCGCGGAGGCCATGCTGGCCGAGGCGATCGAGCTGCGCACCGCCACGGGCGAGCCGAGCGGCGTCGAGTGGTCTCGCCTGGCCAGCCTGCTGGCGTGCCAGGGCCACGAGGTGCGGGTCGAGCAGGCCGTCGAGGCCGCCCGCGACGACTTCGCCCGGCGCGGCGCCTCCCCCTGGCAGCAGGACTGGGTGTCCGAGGCGCGCGGTGTGCTCGCGCTCGGCCTCGGCCGCCTCGAGGAGGCCGCCGAGCTGCTCGCGCCGTTGGCGACCCGGCCCTACGTCGGGCGCGGGGCGCGCGACGCGGTGGCGCTCGGGCTCGCCGACCTCGCCGAGGTGCGCGCTGCGCTCGGGCGCGTCGCCGAGGCACGGCAGGCCGCGGAGGACCTGGCCCGACGGCTCCACGGCGTCCACGACCCGCAGGGGACCGCCCTCGTGCACCGGGCCCGCGCAGTGTCCGGTCTGGGCGACGCCGACACGGAGTACGCGCAGGCGCTCGAGCGCTTCGCCGAGACGCAGGAGGTCTTCGAGACGGCGCGGACCGAGCTGCTCCTCGGCGAGCACCTGCGCCGCACGCAGCGGCCGTCCCGCGCGCGTGACCCGCTGCGCCGGGCGCTCGAGGGGTTCGAGCGGACGCGCACCCAGCCGTGGGTCGAGCGGGCCCGGCGCGAGCTGGCGGCGGCCGGTGGTCGGCCGGCGGCCGGCGCAGCGGGGCGGGACGGTCCCTCCCGCGACCGGGTCCTCACCCCTCAGGAGCTGCGCGTCGCCCTCGCCGTCACCGAGGGGGGCACCAACGCCGAGGTGGCTGCGGCCCTGTTCGTGTCGGTCAAGACGGTGGAGTACCACCTGGGCAACGTCTTCCGGAAGCTCGCGGTGCGGTCGCGAGGCGGCCTCGCGGTGGCGCTGCGGCGCGAGGGCCTGCTCGGCGGGGACGCCACGGCGCCGGCATGACGAAGCCCCGCTGCTCCCTGAATGAGCAGCGGGGCCCCGCCGTGGTGACGGCGACGTGTCACGGGCCGCAGGGGGATGCCATCACCGTCCTGGCCGCCGTCACTGTGCACCGCCGGTGCCCGCACCCGAGGGTGCGGACGGTCCGGGCGGACCTTTCTTCCGGAAGGAAGACCTGGCCGAGGGGACTGTCTGGGTGGCCCGATCTCCTGGCGTTGTTGTACCAGGGTTCTCGGTGCGCCCGTGTGACTCTTGACGTGACTCGTGTCACGAAATGGTAAAGCCTGCTGGTGGGAGGCGTGCGACGCCGGGTCAGGGGGTGCGGCCCGACGGGGGCGCCGGCGGTGCGCCGGGCACGCACGGGGACGCGCAGGGGTGCGCAGGGACGACCGGGGCGTCCGTCGCGGGCAGCGGGCGGGTCAGCAGCGCCACGAGGCCCAGGGCGAGCACGGGCGGGACGACGGCTCGCAGGAGCTGTCGGTCGACGGTCACGGGGCAGCCTTCCACGCGGGACTCCCCAGTCCAGAGGTCGTATCGGCGCTCGCGCGCCCGGGTTGAGGCCGCGAGCCCGGGGCTCGCCCGATCGGTCAGGTCGGCGCATGACTCCAGTCACGATCAAGGTCACAAGTAGGTAACGACGCGCGGTGGCCGGCGGCGAGCCCTGAAGTCCGCGCCGGGCGCGCCGAAGGATGGGGTACCGGCGGATGCCGGAACGCACCCCCCGGCGTTCGGAAGGACCGTGCTGCCCCGTGGACGACACCGAGATCTTCGCCTCCGAGGTCTACGACGACGTCGCCGTCACCGAGGTGATCCGGCCGGCGGCGATCGTGACCGAGGAGTCCGCGCGGGCGATCCTGGTGGAGCTGACGCTCAACGACGCCTCGCGCGGCGGCCTGTGGACCTCGGACCCGCGGCGGTGGACCCGCTGGACCGCGCCGTGGGCCGGCCCCGCCGCGCCCGGCTCGGCGCAGCAGATCGGCTCGATCGAGGTCGCCTACGGCACGCCGTCGCGCTACGAGATCACCATCTACCGGGTCACGGTGACCCACACCGGCGCGGCGCTGGGCTGGACCGTCGCGTCGCTGTCGAACGAGGCGCTGGGCTTCGGCGGGCTCGATCTCGCCACCTGCCCGCGGGCCGAGCTGGCCGCCCCGCCCAAGCCGTTCCGGTTCTGAGCACCCCGCGCCGCACGCCTTGCGGCGGCAGCGGGCCCTCGCCTGCGATTCAGGAGCAGGCGAGGACCCAGGCGGGACGGTAGCGAGCCGAGCCCGTGGTGTCAGCCGATCCGGCACAGGTGTGGGCGAGGCGAGAGGACGTCGCTCGCGGCGATGGCGGCGCGACGGCCTGCCCCGGGAATGCGGTGCGGGGCCCGTCGTGCCCCTGAATCGGACGCGAAGGGCCCCGCTCGGCCCGGCCGCGGACTGGGGTGTGCGGCGGCCGGTCCGACGGCACCAGGGGCATCCCTGGAGGTCCGCAGCCGCAGGCTAGCAGGGGTTTGACAACTGTAGTGACTGAAGTCAAGCGCGAGTCGTGACGAGCGGACGATGGGAGCGCTCCCCTGGTGACCGGCGTGTCGGACGGCGGTCGCGGACGCCGTCGGCGCGGGATCGCCGGGTCGGGAAGGCCCCGGTCGGCCCCGGGGCGCTCGGGATGCCCGCGAGCAGGTCCGGGGGATGCGAGGACGACGTCTGCCGTGGGCGCGGCCGCGCCGCCGGTCGCCGGGGCGGGCCTGCGCGGTGCGGCTGCGGTCAGCGGATCAGCGGGCGAGCACGGCGTCGGCCGTGCGGGCCCGCGTGCCCGGGCGGCCACCGACGGCGCCCGTCGGCGAGCCGGTGGAGGAGCGGCGCCGGTGCCCCGTGCGGGCCGCCGACGCCGTCACGTCCACGACGGCCTCGCGGGCCAGGCCCGCGCAGTCCAGGGCGCGGTCGCTGGCCGCCATCGCGCGCTCGAAGTCGCCGAGGGACCGGTAGACCTCGCAGAGCTGGCGCCACACCACGGCGCACTGCCGGCCGGCGCGCGCCGCCCGCAGCAGGCCGGCGGCCTCCTCCAGCAGGTCGGTCCCTTCGGTCCGGTCGGTGAGCTCGAGCACCGCGGCGCCGAGCGCCACGAGGGCCCGCGCCCGCTCGATGGGGTAGTCGTCGCCGAGGCGGGTGAGCGCGCTCGTCGCGTGGCGGCGCGCCACCTCGGGCCGGCCGAGCAGCAGCTCGGCGCGGGCCAGCTCGGTCTCTGCACTCGCGATCCCCATGGCGCCGGCGTGCTGGCGGACGTGGGGCATCGCCTCGCGCAGCGCGTCGCGCGCCTCCTCCGCCTGCGGCGGCCGCTGGGCGAGCTGGATCCACGCTCTCGACACCTGGAGAAGGGCGCGCGCCCGCAGGTTGTTGCCGAGGCCGAGCAGCGTGGACGCCTGCTCCGACAAGTCCAGAGCGGCCACCGCGTCGCCTCGTTCCGCCGCCACGATGGAGCGGTTCCACAGCGCACAGGCATGCTCGTCGAGGTCCGTGCCGGCCGCGGGTCGCTCGAGCAGCTCGTCGAGCAGGATCTGGGCGCGCAGCAGGTCGCCGCGCTCGCCGTACGCGCTGGCCAGGGTCGAGACCAGCGCCGCGTGCCCCTGGTGGTCGGCCGCGAGGACGCCCGCGCACCGGGCGCGCGCCGCCTCGCCGACGTCGATCGCGCGGGCCAGGTCGCCGGAGTCGCGGTAGCAGCGGACCAGCGCGACCGTGGTCGGCAGCCAGGGCAGCGCCCCGTGGGCGGCCTCGATCCCGGCAGCGAGTGTCTCCAGCACAGGGACGGCATCGCCCGGACGCCCCGACCGCTCCAGCGCGGTGGCGTAGGCAAGCCCCAGGCGGTGGTACAGGCCGCCCCCGGCGACGGACCCGACCGTCACGGCACTCACGTGCGGCTCGAGCAGGTCCAGGGCGTCGCCGGTCTTGCCCAGGCCCAGCGCAGCCTCGGCCAGCGCCAGCGGCGTCTCCCACGCGGCGTCCACCTCGCCGAGCAGCTGGGCCGGCGTGATGCCCAGACGCTGGGCGAGCACCTCGACGGACTCGCGGGTGGGGGAGCGCCGGCCCGCCTCGAGCAGGCTCACGTAGCTGGGGTGCAGCCGGTCGCCGGCCAGCGCGGACTGGGTGAGCCCGGCCTCCTCGCGCAGCCGGCGCAGCCGGTCGCCGAAGGTCTCCGCCTCGGAGCTGGTCGCGCCCGGCCGTACGCCGGCGCGCGCGGTCACGCGGTGCGCCCGTCAGTCATGGGCGCAGTCAACCACGAACGTAAACGGTTGTTCAGGATTCACCGACGCGCCGTCTGGACGACCGACGCTGGCCGAACAGGGGCATGACAGAACCTATGACTATCCGTGACTCTGTGCTGACAAGCGGTGGTGATCGGCACCGCCGCTCAGGGCATGGAGGTAACCCTCATGAACCGCACGTCCAAGATCGTCGTCGTCCTCGCCACCTTCGTCCTCGGTGCCGCCCTGGCGCTGCCGACGTCGGTGGCCAGCGCGAGCGAGACCCACGCCGTCGCCGGCCCCACGTGGTGCTGCTGACGGCGGACCGCCGTCCCGGGCGGGACCCCCTGGTGCTCGGTGCGGGCACCCGGACCCCCGGCCCGGGCCGACCACCCCGCGCGGCGACCGTCGACCCTGCGTCATCGCACTCCCGACGGCCCGCGCGCGCTCGGCACGACCTCGCCGCGCCCGATGCGCCCGGTGCGGGTTGACCGGGCCGGCGCCCCGGCCGGTGGCACGGACGACCTCCGGGCCACCGGCCGGCGTGCGGCGCGGGCCGTCCGGCTGACCGCTGCGGCGCCCGGTCGGCCCTAGTCTCGAGGCATCCGGGGGCACGGGGGCGAGGTCGCGATGTCGGGGACGGGTCCGCCACCTGACGGGTCCCGGCGTGCCCGGGCCGCGGTGCCGTGGTGGCAGTCGTGGCCGGCCGTGGTGGCCGGGCTCGTGCTCTGCGTCGTGCCCGGTCTCGTGCTCCTGTGGCTGCGCCCCGGCTCGGCCCGGGTCAAGGCCGCCCTCACCGCCGCCACCGTGGGCGGCGTCGCCATCCTGGGGGCCGCCTCCGCGGCGGTCCCCCCGTCCGCGCCGAGCGGCGGCCCGCCCGCGGCCCTCGCCCCGGCCTCGGTCGGTTCCACCCCGGCCGGCTCCACCGCACCAGCCGCGTCGGCGTCCCCCACCGCAGCGACAGCACCCGCGACGTCCGCGCCCGCGGCGGCGCCCTCGACGTCGGCCCGCCCGTCCACGCCGCCCGCGGCCGGCACCGCCCTCGCGCTGGCCGAGACGCTGCGGGTGAAGGGCCGCGCCCCCATGACCGGATACAGCCGGGCGATGTTCGGCCCGGCGTGGGCCGATGTGGACGGCAACGGGTGCGACACCCGCAACGACGTGCTGCGCCGCGACCTGACCGGCCTCACGATGCGCGACGCGTGCGTGGTGCTGCGCGGCACGCTGCGCGACCCCTACGACGGCTCCACCATCGCCTTCGTCCGCGGCGTGGGAACCTCCTCGCGCGTGCAGATCGACCACGTGGTGGCGCTGGGCGACGCCTGGCAGAAGGGCGCGCAGTCGTGGTCGGCGGCGAAGCGCGAGGCGCTGGCCAACGACCCGCTCGACCTGCTGGCCGTCGACGGTCCCAACAACGAGCGCAAGGGCGACGGCGACGCGGCCACCTGGCTGCCGCCCGCCCGGTCCTTCCGCTGCGCGTACGTCGCGCGGCAGACGGCGGTGAAGGCGAAGTACGGCCTGTGGGTCACTGCCGCGGAGAAGGCGGCGATCCTCCGCGTGCTCGGCGCCTGCCCCGACATGCGGGCCCTGCCGCCCGGGCCCCTCGTCCTGCCGAGCGACGTCCCCGCCACGGCGCCGACGACGTCGGCCCCGGCTGCCGGGAGCCCGGGCGGCGCAGGCCTCGACCCCCGCTTCGCGACGTGCGCCGCGGCCAAGGCCGCCGGTTACGGCCCCTACGTGCGCGGCCGCGACCCGGAGTACGCGTGGTACCGCGACGCCGACGGCGACGGCGTCGACTGCGAGTGACCCCACCCGCGGGGAGCACGCCCGCGGCGCGCAACGCGCACCCCGGCGGCGCGACACTGGTCGCGGGAGCTCGGCACGAGAGTCGGCTCCGACCGTGGCCCGGCGTGCCGCAGCCTCCCGTGGAGGTGTGCGATGACGACTTCACCGAGCACCATCGTCGTGGGGATCGACGGGTCCGCGGGCAGCCTGGCCGCGGTCGACTGGGCGGCCGACGAGGCGCACCTGCGCGGGTCGCGCCTGCAGTTGCTGTACGGCCACTCCACGAACTGGGTGACCCTGGCCGCGCAGCCGGGCATGGGCGTCGACCTCGACGCCGGCCCGCTCGGCTTCCCGGAGGAGGCCCGCGAGCGGGTGGTGGCCCGTCAGCCGGACGTCGAGGTCGCCGTCCGGGCGGTCCCGGGCGACGCCGCCTACACGCTCGTGCGGGCCAGCCACCAGGCCGACCTCGTGGTGGTCGGTGCGCACGGCAGGTCCTTCGTCGGACGCCTCCTGCTCGGGTCGGTGAGCCAGCACGTCGTCACGCTCGCCGCGAGCCCGACCGTCGTCGTGCGGGGCACGCCGGTCGAGCCGGACGCCCCGGTCGCGGTCGGCATCGACGACTCGGACACCGCGCGCCTGGCGCTCCAGGTGGCCTTCGAGGAGGCCCGCCTGCGCGGCACCGGCCTGGTCGTGTTCCACGCGTGGCAGGAGCCGGTGCCGTCCTGGTACGGGATGTGGGCGGTCTCGCCGGAGATCGAGTACGAGCTGCGCAGCGCGGCCGACCACCTCGTGCGCGAGGCGCTCGTCGGCTGGTCCGAGAAGTACCCCGAGGTCACCGTCGAGCCGCTCGTGACGCCGCAGCACCCGGCCATCGCGGCCATGGAGGTGTCGCACCGCGCACAGCTGCTCGTCCTGGGCTCGCACGGGCGCGGTGCCTTCGCCGGCATGACGATGGGCTCGGTGTGCGCGTCGGCCGTGCACGAGGGCGGCTGCCCGGTGATGGTCGTGCGGCCGGACTCGACGCAGCGCGCGGCGTGGATGGCGACGCGCGGCTGACCACCCACCTCGTAGGGTGACGGCCGTGACGTCGACGTCGGAACGGCCGCTGCGCCTGCGCCTCGACGCCGCGCTCGACGCCGACGCCGACCTGCTCGTCGAGATGCGTCGCGACCTGCACATGCATCCGGAGCTGAGCGGTCACGAGACGTCGACCACGCTGTGGATCGAGCAGCACCTGCGCGACCTCGGGCTCGCGCCGGTCCGCCTGGCGGTCGGCACGGGGCTGGTGTGCGACCTGCCCCTGGGCTCGCCCGGCCCGGGGTCCCCGGTCGTCGCGCTCCGCGCGGACATCGACGCGCTCGCGATGCCCGACGAGAAGGACGTCGGCTACCGGTCGCAGGCACCGGGGGTCGCGCACGCGTGCGGGCACGACGTCCACACCACCGCGGTCCTCGGCGCGGCCCGCGCGCTGCACGCCGTCGGCCGCGACGCCGGCGTCACCGGCACCGTCCGGCTGGTCTTCGAGCCCTCGGAGGAGTCCGTGCCCGGCGGCGCGGTCGACGTGCTGCGCGAGGGCCACCTCGACGGCGTCGGCGCCATCTTCGGGGTGCACTGCGACCCGCGGGTCGACGTCGGCCGGGTCGGCACCCGGGTCGGCCCGCTGTCGTCCGCGGCGGACATGGTCGAGATCAGCGTCCGCGGTCCCGGCGGCCACACGGCCCGTCCCGACCGCACCGTCGACCTCGCCGCGCTGCTCGGGCGGCTGCTCACCGGCGTCCAGCCGGCCGTCGACGCGCGGACCGGCTCGCCGGGTGCGCTGCGGGTCGTGTTCGGAGCGGTGCACGCCGGCGACGCCGCGAACGTGATCCCGTCGTCGGGCGTGCTGCGCGGGACGCTGCGCACGCCGCACCCCGAGGTGTGGCGGGACACCCCGGCACTGCTGCGGGCCGCGGTCGGCGAGCTTCTCGACGGTTCCGGCGCGGAGTGGGACATCGCCCACCGCCGCGGGGTGCCCCCCGTGGTCAACGACCCCGGCATGACCGCGGTGCTCGACGCCGCCGTGCGCGACGCGCTCGGCGACGACGGGCTGGTGGGCACCGACCAGTCGTGGGGCGGCGACTCGTTCGCGTGGTACCTCGAGCGGGTGCCCGGCTCCTACGCGCGGCTCGGCGTCCACGACCCGGAGTCCGGCAAGCCTCGCCTGGACCTGCACGCGAGCACTTTCGACGTCGACGAGCGCGCGATCCGGTGCGGCGCCAGCGTGCTGGCGACCGCCGCGGTCGACGCGCTGCGCGCGCTCTCGCGCTGAGGACGCCGTTCAGACCGACGACCAGGTGTGCACCGGCTCGTTGGTGTGCATGCGGTCGACGTACTCCTGCGTCATACGGCGCAGGGCCTCGCGGCGATCCATCCCCGCCGCCTCGAACCGGCGCACCGTCTCGACCTGCCACGTGGCGCCGTTGCGCCCGGTGGTGCACCGGCCCTCGATCACCCCGAGGAGCCGCTCGCGGATCGTGTCGTCGACGCCCCACGAGCGCAGCCCCTCATGGGCGAGCGGCAGCAGACGCCGCAGGGTGAGCTCGCTCACCGGCAGCTCGCCCGAGCCCGGCCAGTACACCAGCGCGTCGATGCCGTGCTGCGCGGCCGCCTCGAAGTTCTGCTCCGCCGTCGAGAACGCCATCTGCGACCAGATCGGCCGCTCCTGGTCCACGAGGGCGCGCAGCGCGCCGAAGTAGAACGCCCCGTTGGCGAGGATGTCGACGACGGTCGGACCGGCGGGGAGCACGCGGTTCTCCACGCGGAGGTGGGGCGCGTCGTCGTGGACGTCGTACACCGGGCGGTTCCAGCGCCAGACCGTGCCGTTGTGCAGCCGCAGCTCGTGCAGCGCAGGCACGCCGCCGGCGTCGAGCACCTCGAAGGGGTCCTCGTCGTCGATCACCGGGAGGATCGCCGGGAAGTAGGAGGTGTTCTCCTCGAACAGGTCGAACACGCTGGTGATCCACCGCTCGCCGAACCACACCCGCGGCCGCACGCCCTGCGCCTTGAGCTCGGCCGGCCGGGTGTCGGTGGCCTGCATGAACAGCGCGATGCGGGTCTCGTGCCACAGCCGGCGGCCGAGGAAGAACGGCGAGTTGGCGCCGAGGCCCACCTGCGCCGCGGCGAGGCACTGCGCGGCGTTCCAGCTGCGGGCGAAGTCGTCGGGGCCCACCTGGAGGTGGAACTGCACGCTCGTGCAGGCGGCCTCGGGGATGATCGAGTCCGACGTCGTCTCGAGGGTCTCGGCCCCGCGGATGTCGAGGTGGATGTCCTCCCCCCGGGCGAGCAGCAGCTGCTCGTCGAGCAGTGTGTAGCGGGGGTTGCTGCTCAGCGACTCCGGCGTCATGTGCTCGGGGAACAGCGTCGGGAGGATGCCGACCATCACCATGTGCGCGCCGATGTCGCGGGCGCGGGCCTCGGCCGTGTTGAGGGCGAGGCGCACGTCCTGCTCGTAGCGCGCCGCGCCGTCGCCGGTGAGGCCGCGCGGCGGCACGTTGATCTCGAGGTTGAAGCGGCCGAGCTCGGTCACGAACGCCGGGTTGCCGATGCGCTCGAGCACCTCGGCGTTGCGGAGGGAGGGGCGCCCGTCGGAGTCGACGAGGTTGAGCTCGACCTCCATGCCGGTGCTCGGCCGGTCGAAGTCGAACTGCGACTCGGCGAGCATGCGGACGAACGCGTCGAGGCAGCGGTGCACCTTCGCGCGGTAGCGCGCGCGGTCCTCCCGCGTGAACGTCCGGGGGCCGACGTCCTCACCCATGGGGTCAGCGTGGCGCACGGCCGGCGCGGGTGTCCCCGGGACGGCAGGATGCGTGCCCGCTGCGCGACCGCGTCGGGAGGGCCGCGGCGTGGCACGCTGGGCGCGTGGGCAGTCAGGACGGCGTCGTGCACGTCGAGGTGATCGAGCCGCGCGAGGTCCCCCTCGGGGGCGTGCGGTCGATGACCGTGCGCCGCACCCTGCCGCAGCGCAGCCGGTCGCTCATCGGCGCGTGGTGCTTCGTCGACCACTACGGCCCCGACGAGGTCGAGCGCACGGGCGGCATGCTCGTGCCGCCGCACCCGCACTCCGGGCTGCAGACCGTGAGCTGGCTGTTCTCCGGCGAGATCGAGCACCGCGACAGCAGCGGCGCCCACGCCGTGGTGCGCCCCGGCGTCGTGAACCTCATGACGGCCGGGTCGGGCATCTGCCACTCCGAGGTGTCCACGCCGCAGACCCGCGTGCTGCACGGCGTGCAGCTCTGGATCGCGCTGCCGGACTCGGCCCGCGACGTCGGGCGCTCCTTCGAGCGGCACGAGACCGAGGCGGTCGACCTCGGCGGCGCACAGCTGCGCGTGCTGCTCGGCACGGTCGGCGGCGTCACCTCGCCGGTCCGCACGTTCTCGCCGGTGCTCGGAGCCGAGCTGGTGCTCTCGCCCGGTGCCCGGCTCACGCTCTACGTCGACGAGGCGCACGAGCACGGGCTGCTCGTCGACCAGGGGCAGGTCGCGCTCGCCGGCGTCCCGGTCGCCCCCGGCCGGATCGGCTACGTGGGCACGGGGGTGAGCCAACTCGTCGTGGAGGACGTCGGGGGAGCGGGCGCGCGGATGCTGCTGCTGGGCGGCGAGCCGCTCGACGAGCAGATCGTGATGTGGTGGAACTTCGTCGGGCGCACGCACGACGAGATCGCCGCGATGCGGCTCGCGTGGCAGTCGGGATCGGCGCGCTACGGCAGCGTCGAGGGGTACGTCGGCGATCCCGTGCGGCTGCCCGCACCCGAGCTGCCGCACGTCACGCTGCGGCCTCGCGTCAACCCGCCCACGGCGAACCCGGGCTGACCCGCGCCGGGCACGGCGAAGGGCCGGGAGCGGGTGCGCTCGCCGGCCCTCCTCCGTCGTGGACGCGGGCTACGCCGCGCGGCCGTACCGCCGGTAGTAGTCCTTCCACACCAGCCGGTGCAGCGGGATCCAGCGGGGCAGCGAGCGCAGCCCCGGGATGAACGGCGTCAGGATGAACACCGCGCACAGCAGCAGCAGGATCATGAAGATGATCGCGTCCGCGTTGTCGGTGAGCGTCGTCCCGTCGGTGTTGAACGCCGGCGGCTGGTACCACACCGAGGCGAACGCGAGCCAGATCTGGCCCGGCCAGCTGCCCGCCTCGTTCATCATCCCCCAGGTGTCGCCACCCAGGTTGTAGGAGACCGCGCGGTCCTCCATGTAGCCGCCGTCGCCCATGAGCATCAGCTGCTTGGTCTGGTCGGTCTGGAAGAACGAGCCCTGCCCCGTGAGGGCGTTGTCGTAGCCGCCGGTCTTCGCGAGGTCGACCACCGCCTGCGCCAGCGTGGGCACCGGGCCGTAGTCGCCCGCCGCGACGGCGTCGAGGTGCAGGTCGCCGTTGTCGTCGGCCGTGGCCTGCACGGCGTCGTCGTACGCCGTGGCCCACGCCTGCTGCTGGTCGGCGCCGGCCGCGGTCCACGTGCCGAGGGCCTGGGTCACGTCCGCCGGCTCGATGGTCGACTGGAGCGGGGTGACGACGAAGTCCTGCGCGGTGTCGATCGGGTGGGTGACGCCGCCGAGCTTCTGCAGGAACAGCGGGCCCACCGACAGCCCGTCGCTGTTGGTGTTGTACGGCGGCCCGTACCCCGCGGTCTCGCTGGTGCCGGCGAGCTCGGACACCGTCGTGGCGTAGAGGGTGTCGGGCGAGTCGGTGGCCCAGCCCTTGAACGTGAGCGCCGGGTCGTCGGGGGAGGAGAACAGCGCGGCGAGGCCGACGACGAGCAGCGTCACGACCACGAGCGCGATCGCGCCCTCCTTGAGGATGTCGTAGTGCCGGGTGGGCCCGGTCCAGGGACGGGCCTCGAAGGCGCGCCGTGCGGTGGTCGTCGTCATGACCGGGCCTCCGTCGCCTCGGCGCCCTCGTCGGGAACCACGGCCTCCAGCGGGGGCACGACGCCGTGCTTGCGCACCAGGAGCACGTGCAGCACGACGATGACGCCGAGGATCGCCGGCAGCAGGGCCACGTGCAGCAGCACCATCTGGCCGAGGTCGGTGACGTTGAAGACCGCGCCGATGCCGACGGCGTTGAGCACGTCCTTGGACTCGAAGGCGATCCACTGGGCGTTGAAGTTGGTGGTGATGACGTAGCCGGTGAAGGCCACCGCCACCGAGCCGAGGAACGCCACGGCCCCGGTCATCCAGGTGAGCGCGCGCTTGCCGCGCCAGGCGGCCATCCAGAACTTGCCCCAGAGGTGGACGATCATGAAGAGGAAGAACAGCTGCACCCCCCAGAAGTGCAGGCTGTTCACGAAGCGCCCGAGCGAGGACGTGTGGAACCACTGCACGCCGCCGAGGGTGAGGATCGCGCCGGACACCAGCACGAGGCCGAGGGCGACGAGGGTGAGCATCCCGAAGACGTAGATCCACGAGGCCACGTACGCCGGCTGCGTCTCCGGCAGCATCTTGTCCGGCGGGAGCGTGCGCATCCAGCGCTGACGGACCGCTCCGGTCCAGGTGGTGGGTGCGGCCTCGGCCGCGGCCGGTGCCGGGGCCGGTGCCGGGTCGGTGTCGAGGCTCACGAGTGATCACCGCCCGACGGGAACGGCAGGACCAGCGCGCCCACGAAGAGCAGCAGCATCACGATGATCATGATCAGGTTCGGGATCGACACCGACACCCACTGCCAGACCTGCCAGTAGCTCGCGGGACCGCTCAGGTCCACGCCCAGGACGTCCATGACGCCTCCCTCGTCCGGTCGTCCGGTGACGACCACACCCGAACCGTCGCCCCGCGCGGCAGGGCCAGTCGCGGCGATCCGGTAAAGGAAAGGAATGGTGATCCTGAGCGTTTTCTCAGCGATGTGGTGAGCCTCGCCTCACCGCGGTACGCGCGTGCGGGAGCGGGGGGTCCCGGCACGCAGGGTGACCTTGCTGGCGCTCACCGTGGCGACACGCCGGAGGGTCCTAGGACCTGCGGAGGACGTCGGCTCCCACCGAAGGCTCGCCTTGGCGCCGCCGCGTAACAGAGCGTCATCGGGCCACGTTCCGCACGCGTGCAGAACCATCGCGCCACACGGGCGGGCGCTCGGGCAGGTCTGCGCCGCGACGACGGCGCGGCCGCGGTGGAGTTCGCCCTGATCGTGCCGATCCTCGTGCTGCTGGTCTTCGGGATCATCGCCTTCGGGATCGTGTTCGCCCAGAACCTGTCGCTCAACAACGCCGCCCGCGAGGCGGCCCGCGCGTCGGTGGTGCGCCAGATCGACGGCTCGCCGACCCGCACCTGCTGGGAGGCGCTGAGCCGCACGCGTGCCGCGGCGGTCGCGATCGGGCTGGACCCGGCCAAGGTCGGCGTCACGGTCTCGCTGTCCGGCACCACCGTGTGCTCCGTGGCGGCGGGCAGCCCGCTGCCGGCGTCGGCCAACACTCCGGCTCTCGCGAAGCCGCCGTGCACCGGCAGCGTGAGCGGCGGGGCCGACCAGCTGTCGGTCGCCGCCACGTTCGACAGCCGGCTCGCGATCCCGCTGTGGGGCTCGCCGAGCGTCACGGTCACGGGGACGGGGGTGTTCCGGTGCGAGTACTCGTGAGGCTGCGCCGCAGCCGTGGACCGGCCGACGACGGCGCCGTGGCCGTCGTCGTCGCGATCCTCGTGATGCTGCTGGCCGGCATGGCCGCGTTCGCGACCGACTTCGGTCTCGCCTACGCGCGCAAGCGCCAGCTTCAGACCGCGTCGGACGGCGCTGCCCTCGCCGCGGCCAAGACCCTCGCGGACGCCGCGACGCCGGGCCTGAGCTGCGCCACGGTCGTGAGCACGGCCATGACGTCGGCGCGTGCGTCGGCCGTGGCCTACGCCGCGGCCAACGCTCCGGCCGACGCGACGCTGGCCACCGGCCCCGCGCCGTCGGGCTGGAGCGGCGACGCCGGCGTGGCGATCCGCTGCAACCCCACCGGCAACGCCGAGGTGCGCGTGCAGGAGGTGGGCTCGAGCCCGTCGGTGTTCGGCGGCATCTTCGGCGTCTCGGACTACCAGCTCAGCCGCGACGCCACCGCGGCCATGGGGCCGGCCACCGCCGTCACCGGGCTACGGCCCTTCGCCGTGTGCAGCGCCGCCGTCGACCAGCTGCTCGCCTACGACGCGTCGCACCCCGGCGACGCCCAGCTCATCGACCTGAACAAGGTGTTCCAGGGCTCGACGTCGGTGGCGACGCCGTGCGGCTCGGCGCCGGGCAACTGGGGGACGCTCGACTTCGACGGCGGGTCCAACCCCGCCGGCGACACCACGCTGTGGACCGACGTCGGCTACAACCTGTCGATCGACCTCGGCTCGACGCTGCAGATCTTCTTCGCCGGCGACCCCGGCTTCCCCTCCGCCAACGGCGGCCAGTGCACCACCACCGACGGCTGCGTGCAGACGGTGAAGCTGGCCGGCGCGCTCAACGACATCCTCGACCGCCCGAGCGTGCTGCCGGTATTCGACGTCGTGAGCGGCAGCGGGTCGAACTCCACCTACCGCGTGGTCGGCTTCATCGGGCTGCGGCTGTGCGGCTGGAAGATCGGCAACCAGAGCGGCACCGGCGCGAACACGTTCTACAACCTGCCGTCGTGCTACGACAGCAGCAACCCCAACGTCGCGCTGCCCACCAGCAACGGCTCGAACGTCAACGCCTTCCAGGTGCGCGTCGACCGGTTCATCCCGATCGGCGAGCTGTCCTCCTACTGCGGCCTCACCGGCAACCCGTCGGTGATCTGCGAGGACAGTCCCCGCGTCACGCAGCTCATCAACTGACCGCCGCGGTCCCGGCCGGCGCCGTCCGGTGGCTCAGCCCTCGGGCTCGGTGACGTCGGCGACCGTCGCCGCCGTCGCCTCCAGCAGCGCCGCGGCGTCGACGCCGATGGCGACGTCGTGCGCACCGGAGCCCAGCGTGACCTCGCTCCGCGTGGCCAGGACGGCGTCGGCGACGACCGGCCACGGGCGCAGCGACCCCAGCGGGGTGATGGTGCCGCGCCGCATCCCGGTGGCGGTGAAGGCCTCGTCCGCGGGCGGCATCGACATGCGCGAGACCCCGAGCAGGGCGCGCAGCTTGGGCCAGGAGATCTGGCGACCCCCGGGCACGAGGACGAACAGGTAGTCGTCGTCGCCGCGACGCACCACGAGGGTCTTGACGACGTCGACCACCTCGACCCCGCGGGCCGCCGCCGCCTCCTGGAGGGAGTGCACGGGCTGCTCGTGGACGATCACTCGGTAGGGCAGCCCGGCGTCCGCGAGCGCGGCCAGCACGGCAGGTGCGGGTTCGGCCATGGCGCGATCCAACCAGAGTCGACGGCGCCGGGCCGCCGGGCGCTCACCCGGCGTCGGCCTGCGCGGCGTCGTCGACGGCGGCTAGGGCCCGGGCCAGCGCGTCGGCGAGGCGGCGGCGCAGGGGTTCGGCGCGACCGGCCAGCGCCCGCTGCCGGCGCGCGTACTCGGTGCGCCCCGCGGGCGTCTCGACCGCCACCGGCGAGTAGCCCAGCGCGCCGAGGTCGTAGGGCGCGGCCTCCATGTCGAGCCGCCGTGCGTCGCGCGCGAGCTCCAAGGCGTCGGCCACGAGGTCGCTGCCCACGAGCAGCACGTACTTCGCCGACCACTTGTAGAGGTCCATCGTGGCGTGCAGGCAGCCGGGCTGCTCGAGGTCGGGCTGCGAGGCGCGGTCGAGGGCGCGCTCGTTGCGCGGCGCGGCCTCGGGGGTGAAGAAGCGGTAGGCGTCGTAGTGCGTGCAGTGCAGGCCCTGCTCGTCGACGACGGCGCGGATCCGGTCCGGCTCGAGCCGCAGCGGCCACGACTCGTGCCGCACCTGCCCCTGCTCGAGCCCGTAGACCATCGCCCACTCGTGCAGGCCGAAGCAGCCGTAGCGCGCGGGCCGGTCCAGCGTGGTGCGCACGAGGCCCTCCACCCAGGCCAGGCCGTCGCGGCGCGCGAGCAGTCGCGCGGGGTCGGCGGTGACCACCTGCCGCCCGCCCACCACGAGCGAGCGGTAGGCCGGGTCGTCGCGCCACGGGCTGGGCCCGGCGAGCGCGACGCCGACCCCGGGGTGCCAGCGGCGCAGCTGCGCCGGACGGGTGGGGTAGTAGTCGAAGAGGAAGTCGTCGACGGGGTGCCGCCGGCCCCGCGCGGCCCGGTCGAGCCGGTCGCGGGTCCAGGCGTCCACACGGGCCGCATGCACCCGCGACCGCTCCAGCCACGCGGCCTCGTCCAGCACCTGCACGACGGCACCGTCCGGCGTGGTGGGGGAGAGTCCCGGGCTCACCCGCCCATTGTCGCCGGACGGCGGCGTCGCGTATCAGGCGGCGGGCCGACCCCGCTCCACGAGGGCGCCTACGTGCTCGAGCGCCTCCCCGACGATTCCAAGCATCCGGTGGAGCAGGGCGGGATCGGCCACGAGCGGCGGCGAGAGCTGGATCACCGGCTCGCCCCGGTCGTCGAGCCGGCAGAGCAGGCCGCGCTCCCACATCTGGCCGGAGAGCGCGTCGCGCAGCAGCCAGTCGGCCTCGGCGTCGGTGAACGTCTCCTTGGTCGCCTTGTCCTTCACCAGCTCGAGCGCCCAGAAGTGGCCCGCGCCCCGGACGTCGCCCACGAGGGGGAGCGCCCGCAGCTCGTCCAGGCCGGCCTGCAGCAGCGGCTCGTTCGCGCGGACGTTGGCGAGCACGTCCTCACGCTCGACGATGTCCAGCACGCTGAGGGCGACAGCCGCCGAGAGCGGGTGCCCGCCCCACGTGAGGCCGTGGGCGAACGACGTGCGCCCGGAGACGAAGGGCTCGGCGACCCGCCCGTGCAGCACCACGCCGCCCAGGGGCGCGTGCCCGGCCGTCACCCCCTTGGCGAAGGTGATCATGTCCGGCACGACGCCGAACCGCTCCGAGGCGAACCAGTGCCCCACGCGGCCGAAGCCGGTGATGACCTCGTCGGCGACCAACAGGATGCCGTGCCGGTCGCAGATCTCGCGCAGGCCGGTCCAGTAGCCGGCCGGTGGCATGAACGAGCCGCCCGAGTTCTGCACGGGCTCGGCGATGAGCATCGCCACGGTGTCGGCGCCCTCGAACTCGATGGCCGCCTCCACCTCCGCCAGCAGGGCGGCGCAGAACGCCGCCTCGTCGTGGCCGAGGGGGTGGCGGTAGGCGTAGGTCGGCGACACGTGGTGCGTGGGCACCGCGAGCGGCTCGAACGGGGCCCGGGCGGCGGCGTAGCCGGTGAAGCTCAGGGCCCCCAGCGTGGTGCCGTGGTAGGCGAACCGGCGCGAGATCGCCTTGCGCCGCTGCGGCTGACCGCGCTCGGCGTGCCACTGGCGGGCGAGCTTCCACGCCGACTCCACGGCCTCGCTGCCGGAGTTGGTGAAGAAGACGTGCTCCATGCCCTCCGGTGCGTACGAGGCGATGCGCTCGGCGAGCTCGATCGCCGCCGGGTGCCCGAGGGTCCAGGTGGGGGTGAAGACCAGCTCGGAGAGCTGGCGGGCCGCGGCCGCGCCGACCTCGGCACCGTAGGAGTGCCCGAGGTTGGTGCAGAAGAGCCCGGACAGGCCGTCGACGAAGCGTCGGCCGTCGGCGTCGACGACGTAGCAGCCGTCGCCCGCGACGACGACCGGCAGGTCGCGCGACATGTCGGTGAAGTTGAGCAGCAGGTGGTCGCGGAGGTCCCGCTTCAGGCGCGCCGGGTCGCGACGCGCTGCGCCGACGGTCTCGCGTCGGCGGGCCGCCGGGGAGCCGGCGCCGGGCGCGCTCGCGCCAGGGACGGTCCCCGCGGAAGGGGCTCCGGTGGTGTGCGTGGCCGCCATGGCCAGTCCTCGCATCCATCGCCGGACCTGAACGGTGGTTCAGGTAGTCCTGAACGGTCGTTCAGGATGTACCTGACACTACGCCGGGCCGTCGGGGGGCTGTCAAGCCCGTGCGGGGGTCCTCGGCGGGTGGCCGGACGCGGCTCAGCGGACCTGCGGGCGCCGCGCGCGCACGAGCCGGCGCAGCGGGACGCCGAGCTCGGCGGCCGCGGACTGGAGCCACAGCTCGCTCATCCGCTCCTCCGGCACGTCCGGGTCGCGCAGCGCCGCCTGGACGGCCAGGCCGTCCATCAGGGCGGCCAGCCGCACCGCGGCGGCGTCGGGGTCGGCGCAGGTGAACGAGCCCTCGGCGAGGCCGGCGTCGATCACCTCGCGCAGTGTCTGGCGCCAGCGCGCGTCGAGCGCCCGTCGCAGCGCGCGGGCCTGACCGTCGCGCAGCGCGCGCACCCAGACCTCCATCCACAGCGCCCAGTTGCCGACCGCCGGGCCGGTGTCGCAGCCGAGCTCGCCGAGGATGCGCAGCCGCTCGACCGCGGTCGCCCGGGGCGGGATCGCCTGGGCGAGGTCGGTGTAGAAGTCGTCCTCCACCGAGGCGAGCGCCTCGGCGAGCGCGCCGTCGAGGGTCTTGAAGTGGTAGACGACCAGCGCCGGGGAGGTGCCGGCCACGGCGGCGATGTCGGCGATGCGGGCGCCGGCGAAGCCCTTGTCCTTGAGCACCTCGACGGCGGCGGCGAGGATGCGTCGGCGGCGCTCCTCGGGGGCCTTCGCGGCGAGGGTCGAGCGAGAGGTCATCGAGCTCCTCGGGGGTCGGATCCTGACCAGTCGTTCAGCTCCGCGGCCTGGTCCCCGCGGTGCCGGGCAGTGCCCCGCCCATCCTCCCGCATGCGGCCGCCGGTCGGCGCGCTCGCCGGGCTCGGGTCCGCCGGCGCGGCGTGGGGCACGATGGGCGGGTGACCCCCGAGCAGGACGCGACCGGCGATCGGCCAGAGCCGGAGCCCGGCCCGCGGCCGCCCTCGGGTGCGCGCCCGCTGCGGCTCGACGACGTCGACCTCGTGCCCGAGCAGACGCGCGACGACACCGACGACGGCTGGGGCGCCTCGGCCGCGGGCGACCGCGACCCGGCGGCCGTGCTGCGCCGCTACCTCGACGAGACCCCGCCGCACCACGGCGACTGACGCGCCGCCGGGCGCCCGACGACGTGGGTCGCCGGTCAGTCGCGCGCGAGGGAGTCGCGGATCTGGCGCAGGAGCACGATCTCCTCGGGATCCGGCTCGGGTGCGGCGCCCTGCGCCTCGGCGGAGCGGGCGCGCAGCGCGTTCATCGGCACCACGACCAGGAAGTAGATGACCGCGGCGACGAGCACGAACGTGATGAGCGGGGTCAGCACGAGCCCGATGCTGAAGTCGGCCCCGTTGATCGTGAAGGTGCCGACGCTGTCGAGGTTGGGCTTGCCGAAGATCGCGGCGATCAGCGGGTTGAGCAGGCCGTCGGTGAAGCCCTTCACGACGGCACCGAAGGCGGCGCCGATGACGACCGCGACCGCGAGGTCGACGACGTTGCCGCGCATGATGAAGTCGCGGAATCCCTTGAGCACGAGACCCTCCCGGAGGTCGCTGGCGCGGGCTGACCACGGCGCTGCCCCGGCGGTGCGCCACCCATGCGCTCACGCACTGTAGCGAGGCTCGCGCCGCCCGGCCACGGATGCGCGACGCTCCTCGCGGTGGCCGGCGCCGGCGACGAGTCAGCCGTCCACGTGCAGCGACAGCGAGATCCGGCCGCGCAGAGCGGCCCGGGCCAGCTCGAGCGCCTGGCCGGGAGTGGCTGCGACGACCACGAGCGAGCCGTCACCGGACGTGACGGCGCCACCGCCGCCCAGCAGGCCCCCGGCGGGGGTGCCGGCGGCACCGGGGACGGCGAGGACGCGGACCCGGGTGGCCACGACCGACGCCACGGCACGACCGTCGGCGTCCGCCGTGGCGGCGAGGACGTCCACGGTGTCGCCGGTGCGCAGCAGGGCCGCCACGCCGGGGTCGGCCACGCGCAGCGGCGCGGCGACCGTGCCCGCCCCGCCGGCGTCGAGGGCAGAGGCGGTCAGCACGTCGCGCCGCCGCAGCGCCTCCGCGGCCAGCACCGGCGTCACGAGCACCCGGCCCACCACGTCGGCGGTGTCGGTGACCGGGTCCGGGCCCAGCGCGGGCACGGGCCGCGCGGCCGGGGCGACGTCGTCGGCGCGGACGACCGAGCCGGCCGCGAGGTCGCGCACGGCGACGAGCACGGTGCGCGAGGGCTCCGGCGGTGGCCGCAGCGCGCCCGCGAGCGACCAGACGACCACCGCGGCGAGCCCCGCGGCCAGCACGCGGCGGTGGCGGCGGGTGCGGCGCACCCAGGGGGCCGGGCGGCCGGGCACCCGGGTGGTGGCGCGCCGCGACGGCGAGGGCGTGGTCAGGGGCAGGCGCACCCGGTCACGGTAGGGACGCGCCGGGGCCGGCGCGGCCCGGCGTCCACAGGCTCAGGCGGCCGAGCCCGAGGTGCCCGACGACCCGGTCGAGGAGGAGCCCGACGACGGGGTCGAGGTGCCGGTGGAGCCCGACGAGGACGACGAGCCCGACGAGCCCGACGACGAGTCGCCGCCGGAGGACGAGGACGCGCTGGAGGAGGAGTCCGACCCGGCGGGCACCGAGGCCGTGGAGCCCGAGCGGCTGTCGGTGCGGTAGAACCCGGATCCCTTGAACACGATGCCGACGGCGTTGTAGAGCTTGCGCAGCCGGCCCCCGCAGGCCGGGCACTCGGTGAGGGCGTCGTCGGTGAACGACTGGACGACCTCGAGCGGCTCGCCGCAGGCGGTGCACGAGTACTGGTACGTGGGCACGGTTGCTCTCCTCGGGTCGACGCCGCCGGCGGCGGTCGAACTGGCACTCCCGGCGGCCGAGTGCCAATGATGCCAAACCGCCCCGGCCCCGCCAACTCCGCCGCCGCTGCGCCGGGCGGGTGAGCGCGGCGCCGTGCCCCGGGGATGTTCACCTGCCGGCAACGCCGCGACAACCGTCCCGAGACCTCGGCCGCCGACCGTGGAGGGGCACGACCGGCGCAGGGCGGACGCCGACCCGTCCCGCGCCGGGGCACCCCCGCACGACGGACCCCGTGACCCCGAGGAGGTGACCGGCATGCCCGCCATCGACACCACCGTCTCCAGCGTGGACGAGCTCTACGCGCTGTGGGACCGCCTGCGCGAGGAGGCCACCAGCGCCGCCGAGCGACACGAGATCGACGCCGTGTTCGCGCGCCAGGCCCCCTGACGCCGGCAGCCGCGCCGACGCACGGGTTCCTGCCGTGCCGATAGCCGACCACCGCCTAGGGTCGGTCCCTCGAGGAGGAACCCCATGACGGTCGAGGCGATCGGGCTCGGCAAGACCTACGGCAGGACCCGTGCCGTCGACGAGCTGTCGTTCACCCTGCGGCCCGGCGTCGTCACCGGGTTCCTGGGCCCCAACGGGGCCGGCAAGTCCACCACGATGCGCCTCATGCTCGGCCTCGACCGCGGCGACGGCGCGACGCTGTGGGACGGGCGGCCGCTCGTGCAGCACGAGCACGTCACCCGGGTGGTCGGCGCGCACCTCGACGCGAAGTTCTTCCACCCGTCGCGCTCGGCCCGCAACCACCTGCGCCTGCTGGCCACCGAGGCCTCCGTGCCGGCGTCGAGGATCGACGAGGTGATCTCGCTGGTGGGCCTCGACGCGGTGGCCCGGCGGCGGCCCTCGGGGTTCTCGCTCGGCATGGGGCAGCGGCTCGGGCTGGCCGGCGCGATCCTCGCCGAGCCCCGTGTCCTGCTCCTCGACGAGCCGGCGAACGGCCTCGACCCGCAGTCGATCCAGTGGCTGCGCGACTTCCTGCGCCACTACGCCTCGCGCGGCAACGTCGTGTTCGTCTCCAGCCACCTGCTCTCCGAGATGCAGCTGATGGCCGAGCACCTCGTGGTGATCACCGCGGGGCGGATGATGGCCGACGAGTCGCTCGAGTCGTTCGTCGCCCGCAGCACGCGCAACGACGTCCTCGTGCGCTGCGCCGACCCCGTCGCCCTCGCCGAGGCGCTGCGCGCCGACGGGCTCGCGAGCTCGCCGGCCGGGCCGGACGGCCTGGCCGTGGCCACGGCCGACACCGACCGCGTGGGGTACCTGGCCTTCCGTGCCGGCATCGCCGTGCGCGAGCTCACGCGGCGCACCGCCTCGCTGGAGGACGCGTTCCTCGAGCTCACCAGCGGCGACCAGCAGTTCGCCGTCGGCGGGACGGCGCCTCCGCCCCCGACGCCCACGTCGGACGGCGACGCGCCGCGGGACGGGGGCGGCGCGTGATCGCCTCGCTGCGCTACGAGTGGGTCCGCATCCGCACGATCCGCTCGACCTACATCCTGCTCGCGCTCACGTTCGGGCTCGTGGCGTTCCTGGCGTGGGAGATCGCGAACCCTCAGGACGCCGGACCCGGCGTCGACCCGGCGGACGTGCAGGTGTTCGTGCCCTGGTACGAGGCGTTCTCGGCCCCGCTGACGCTCGCGACCATCCTCGCGTCCGTGGCGGCGGCCCAGTCCATCGGCCAGGAGTACCGCTTCGGCCTCATCCGTCTCACGCTCACCGCGTTCCCGCAGCGCCTCCAGGTGCTCGGGGCGAAGCTGATCGTCGTCGTCGGCGCGATGGTCGTGTTCACGGGCGTGTCGTTCCTCGGCAGCGAGGTCGGCGTGACGCTGCGCGGCTTCCCCACGCCGCCGGAGGGCACGTTCGCGCCGGAGCACTCCATCGTGGTGCTGGGCGCCGTGTTCGTCGTCCTCTGGGGGCTCTCGGCCTTCGCGATCGCCGGCATCACCCGGCAGACGGCGCTGGGGATCGCGGTGCCGATCGTCTCGGGCCTCGTGGTGGAGCAGCTGCTCGCCGTGGTGCTGCGCGACCGGGCCGACTGGCTGGTGAGGATCCTGCCGTGGAGCACGGCGACGCGCTGGGACGTCGACCCGATCTCGTCGGACTCGGGCGGCGCTGCGGGCTCCCTGGGGATCGACCAGCTGCCGGTCGGCTGGCAGGCGCTCGGCGTGTTCGGGGCGTGGGTGCTCGCGCTGCTCGCCGTCGAGGCCATGGCGTTCCTGCGACGCGACGCCTGAGCGCCGGCACCGGCTCGGTAGCCTCGCGCGGGTGAGCAGCCCCCGCCCCGACGAGCTCGCCGCCGTGGCAGTCGGCGGCATGGTGGGGGCGCTCGCCCGCTGGTCCGTCTCGCTCGCCGTGCCGCACCACGACCCGGCCTCATGGCCGTGGGCCACCTTCACCGCGAACCTCCTCGGCTGCCTGGTTCTCGGCGTCCTGCTCGACGCCGTCGACTCGCGCCACGAGGCCTGGCTGGTGACCCATCCCCGGAGGGCCCGGCTCGCGCGGCCGCTGCTCGCCAGCGGGGTGCTCGGCGGCTTCACGACGTTCTCGACGTTCTCGGTCGAGACCTACGGCCTCCTCTCGCACGGCCAGCCGCTCGCCGGAGTCGCCTACGCGGTGTCGAGCGCGGCGCTCGGCGTCGCCCTGGTGCTCGTGGGCCGGCAGCTGGGGGCCGCCGTGTTCGGCCCGGCTCCGGTCGACCTCGCCGAGGACGAGGCGCTGTGACGGCGGCCGAGCTGCTCGCGGTCGCGCTCGGGGCGGCGGTGGGGGCGCCGCTGCGCTTCGCCGTCGAGCGGCGGCTGGCGTCGGCCTACCCGTGGGGCACCCTCCTGGTGAACGTCGCGGGCTCGGCGGTGCTCGGCGCGCTCGCGGCCTGGGCGGCCGGCCGCGATGCGGCGTCCGTGGCCGTGCTGGCCGCGCTGGTGGGCACCGGGTTCTGCGGGTCGGTCACGACGTTCGGCGGCTACGCGGCGCAGGTGCTCGACCTCGCCGTCAACGGCGGCGGCCGGCCCCGGGCGGCCCGTTCGGCCCGGGCCCTGGGTTACGCCTCGATATCGATCGTGCTGTGCGTCGCGGTGGCCTCCGCCGCCTACGTGCTCACCCGCGCTCTCGTGACCTGATCCGCCTCGCGCAGTCCGTAGAGTTCGGGCGTGCGCAGACTCGGCAAGGTCCTCGGGATCATCGGCATCGTCCTGCTCCTCCTCGTCGTCGCGGTCACGACCTACGGCGCCTGGACGGTGCGCCGGTCCTTCCCGCAGACCTCGGGCGAGATCACCCTCCAGGGCCTCACCGCCACCGTCGACGTCCTGCGCGACGACCGCGGCATCCCGAACATCTACGCCGACAACACCGACGACCTGTTCTTCGCCCAGGGCTACGTGCATGCCCAGGACCGCTTCTACGAGATGGACTTCCGGCGGCACATCACGTCGGGGCGCCTCTCGGAGATGTTCGGCAAGAGCCAGGTGGACACCGACAAGTTCCTGCGCATCTCCGGCTGGTACCGCGTGGCGCAGCAGGAGTACTCGCTGCTCAGCGACCAGACCAAGCGCATCCTCGAGGACTACACCCGCGGGGTGAACGCCTACCTCGCGGACCACTCCGGCGCGGCGGTGTCGTTCGAGTACGCCGTGCTCGGGCTGCAGAACCCGGGCTACACCATCGAGCCGTGGACCCCGGTCGACTCGATCTCCTGGCTCAAGGCGATGGCCTGGGACCTGCGCGGCAACATGCAGGCGGAGATCGGCCGGGCCCTGGCGTCGGCGGCCGTGGGGGAGAAGCGCACCGCGCAGCTCTACCCGCCGTACCCCTACGACCGGCACCGGCCGATCGTGAACCAGGGCGCGGTGGTGAACGGCGTCTTCGACCAGAACGCCACCGCCACCTCCGGCCCGCTGCCGGTGGTCGGCTCCACGGTGCCGCGGCTGCCTGCCGCGGTGCGGCCGGCGCTGGAGCGCACCAGCACGGCGCTCGGCTCGCTCGACAGCATCCTGGGGCCGTGGAGCAGCGAGATCGGCTCGAACTCGTGGGTGGTCAGCGGCGCGCACACAGCCACCGGCAAGCCCCTGCTGGCCAACGACCCGCACCTCGCCCCGATGATGCCGAGCATCTGGTACCAGATGGGTCTGCACTGCCGCGTGGTGTCGGCGTCCTGCCCCTACGACATGGCGGGCTACACCTTCTCGGGCGTGCCGGGCGTGATCATCGGCCACAACGCCACGATCGGCTGGGGCTTCACCAACCTCGGGCCCGACGTCACCGACCTCGTGCTCGAGAAGGTCTCCGGCGACACCTACCAGGTGGGCTCGGCGCAGAAGCCGATCACCACGCGCCAGGAGACCATCAAGGTCGCGGGCGGCGACGACGTGACCATCACGGTGCGCTCCACGGAGCACGGGCCGATCGTCTCCGACGCCTCCGACGAGCTCACCCAGGTGGGGCAGAAGGCACCGACGACCGGTGGGGCGCCGGCCCGAGGCGACGGGTACGCGGTCGCGCTGCGGTGGACCGCGCTCACCCCCGGCCGCACCATGGACGCGCTGACCGACATCGACCTCGCGACCAACTGGGACCAATTCCGCAAGGCGGCGTCGGAGTTCGAGGTGCCGGCGCAGAACCTCATCTTCGCCTCGACCGACGGAACGATCGGCTACCAGACCCCCGGCCGCATCCCCATCCGCACCGGCTACGACGGCACCTACCCCGCGGAGGGATGGGACCCGAAGCAGACGTGGAAGGGCTACATCCCGTTCTCGGCGCTGCCGAGCGTGACGAACCCGTCGGACGGCTGGATCGTCACCGCGAACAACGCCGCGATCGGGACGAGCTACCCCTACTTCCTCACCGACGACTGGTCCTACGGCGCGCGCAGCCAGCGCATCACCGACCTCGTGAGCCTGGCGACGTCGGGCAACGCCAAGATCACGGCCGACACGATGCGCTCGATCCAGTTCGACACCTGGAACGAGAACGCCGCCTTCCTCGTGCCGCGGATCAAGGACGCCGCGGTGCCGGACTCCGTGAAGCCCGCCATGGCCCTGTTCGACTCGTGGGACTTCACCCAGCCGGCGGACTCCGCCCCGGCCGCGTTCTTCAACGCCTTCTGGCGCCACCTGCTGCTGGACACGTTCGGCGACGAGGTGCGCACCGACGACATCGACGGCGGCGACCGCTGGTTCACCGTGGTCCGCAACCTCTGGGACACCCCCGACGACCCGTGGTGGGACGACGTCACCACCCCGGGCACGAAGGAGACGCGCGACGACGCCGTCGTGCGCGCCCTCACCGAGGCCGACGACGAGCTCACCAGCCGTCTGGGGTCGGACCCGACCTCCTGGAAGTGGGGCGAGCTGCACACCCTCACGGTGCAGAACCAGACCCTCGGGGTGTCGGGCATCGGGCCCATCGAGCGGATCTTCAACCGCGGCCCGATCACGACCTCGGGCGGCGGCTCGATCGTCAACGCGACCGGCTGGAACCCGCCCGACGGCTACCAGGTCGACTGGGTCCCGTCGATGCGCATGGTGCTGGACTTCAGCGACCTGGACCGCAGCACGTGGGTGAACCTGACCGGCAACAGCGGCCACGTCTACGACCGCAACTACGTCGACCAGCTCGACGCCTGGCAGACCGGCCAGACCTTCCCGTTCCCGTTCAGCCCGGCCGCGGTGCAGGCCGCGACCCGGGACACGCTCACGCTCAAGCCGGCCTGACCCGGCGCCCCCGCCGCCCCGGCGCCGTCAAGCGCCGCGGGCCGTGCGCCGATCCCTGAGGCATGGGACTGCGCACGATCGCGGTGGTGGCGCTCGCCGGCTGGGCGGGGTGGCTGCTCTTCCGCGGTGTCGTGCGGCGCCGGGTCCCGTGGGTGGGGCTCGCCGTGCTGGCCGTCCCGCTCGTGCTGCTGGGCTGGACGGAGCGGCAGTGGGTGAGCGCGGAGAACGTCTTCTCAGCCGTGGCGCGCACGGTCGAGCCGGTGGCGCCGGGGGTGCACTGCCAGCGCATCGGCGAGTCGTTCCTCTACGCCGGCGCCGAGGCCGGGCACGTCGAGTACGACGCCGACGGGGTGCCCACCGGGCCGGCGTGGCTGTCGTACGGGACGTGCACGGCGCTCGCGCAGTACTGGCGCTCGTCGGCGTCGGAGAAGTCCGGCCCGAGCCTCGAGGAGGTCATGGCCGTGCACGTGCTCTCGCACGAGAGCTACCACCTCGCCGGGGTGCGCAGCGAGTCGGTGGCGGAGTGCGACGCCATGCAGCGCGACGCGCGCACCGCGCAGGCGCTGGGGGCCAGCCCGCTCCAGGCCCGGCAGCTCGCGACCACCTACTGGCTGCGGGTGTTTCCCGACATGCCGCCCGACTACCGCTCCCCGGACTGCCGGGAGGGCGGTCGCCTGGACAAGACGCCCGGCGACGGGGTGTGGCCCTGAGGCCGTGCCTCAGCCGTCGCCCGTGGCCGACTCCGCCCGCCGGTAGCCCGACGGCATGAGGATCCCGTCGACCCGCCGGTCGTGGGGCTGCGTGGGCACCGCGGCCACGACGTCGTCGTCGTGGACCACAGCGACGGTGAGCGGACGGCCCGCGCCGTGGCGCTCGAGGCCGGCCAGGAGCCGGTCGTAGTAGCCGCCCGCCTTGCCGATCCGCCGGCCCGCGTGGTCCACGCCGAGAGCGGGCACGAGCACCACGGCGCACCCCAGCGCCACGAGCCCGTCGGCGCCGACCCCGACCTCCGGCCCGGTGGGCTCCGGGATCCCCGGGGAGACCGTCCCCGGCCCGAGGTCGTCGGCGTACGGCGCCCACCCCAGCGAGCCGTCGTCGTGGATCACCGGCAGCAGCACCCGCGCGCCCGCGTCGGCGAGCAGTCGCAGCAGGGGTGCCGTGCCCGGCTCGGTGCCGAACGACGCGTAGGCCGCGACGCACACCGCCGGCACGCCGCCCGGAGCCGGGCCGTCGTCGGCGGCGCGAGCGAGAACCACGCCGAGCACGGGCACCTCGCGCGCCGCGACCGCCAGGGACTCGGCCACCTCCGCGCGCTCCTGCGGCGTCCGGGCCCGACGGCGCGCCCGGAGCTGCTCGCGCAGGGCCTGCTTGGCCTCGAGCACGTCGTCGGGCGCGTCCTGCGGCTGCGTCACGCACCCATGATGACGCGACCCCGTAGGGTCGGGTGCGTGCGCAGCGTCGAGGAGCACCTGCAGTCCGTGCTGGAGGGCGTCGAGTCGCTCGCGCCTCTCGACGTGACGCTCGTCGACGCTCGCGGGTGCGTGCTCGCCGAGGACGTCACCGCGCCGTGGCCGCTGCCGGCCTTCGACAACGCCCAGGTGGACGGCTACGCCGTCAAGGCCGCCGACCTGCTCGCGGCCAGCGACGGCAAGCCCGTCACCCTCCGCGTGATCGACGACGTCCCCGCCGGCTACCGGGCGAGCCTCCCGGTGCGCGACGGCAGCGCGATCCGCATCATGACCGGTGCGCCGCTGCCCGAGGGCGCCGAGGCCGTGGTGCCCATGGACTGGACCGACGGCGGGATGCCCGAGGTGAAGGTGGTCCGCAGCGTGGTGCGCGGTCAGCACGTGCGCCGCCGCGGCGACGACGTTCCGCTCGGCGAGGTGGTGTGCCGTCAGGGCACCGTGGTGGGCCCGCGCGAGATCGCGCTGCTCGCCGCGGTGGGGCGGGGCCGCGTCTCGGTCCACCCGCAACCGCGCGTGGTCATCATCTCGATCGGCAGCGAGCTCGTGGAGCCGGGAGCGCCCTTGGCGCCGGGGCTGGTGGCCGACTCCAACGGCGTCACCATCGCCGCCGCCGTGCAGGAGGCGGGCGCCATCGCCTACCGCGTGGGGCCGCTGCGCGACGACGCCCAGACCCTGCTGGCCACGCTCGAGGACCAGCTCGTGCGCGCCGACCTCATCGTGACCACCGGCGGGGTGAGCGCCGGCGCCTACGACACGGTCAAGGGCGTGCTCTCGCGGCTGGGCACCGTGGAGTTCACCACCGTGGCGATGACGCCGGGGATGCCGCAGGGCCACGGCACCCTGGGCCCGGACAGCACGCCGATCTTCACGCTGCCGGGCAACCCGGTCTCGGCGTACGTGTCCTTCGAGGTGTTCGTGCGTCCGGTGATCCGCCGGATGCTGGGGCACGATCGGATCTACCGTCCTGTCGTGCGCGCCGTGCTGGTCGACCCGCTGCCCTCGCCCGCCGGGCGCCGGCAGTTCGCGCGCGGGCACCTCGCCGTCGAGGACGGCAGGTACGTCGTGCGGCCGGCGGGGGGACAGGGCTCGCACATGCTCGGCTCGCTCGCGCGCGCGAACGCGCTCGTGGTCGTGCCGGAGGACGTCACCGAGGTCAGGCCGGGGACGGCGGTGGCCGTCCTGCGTCTCGACGAGGAGTGAACGTGAGCGATCCCGGCTTCACCCACCTCGACGCCGCCGGTGCGGCGCGCATGGTCGACGTCACCGAGAAGGACGTCACCGTGCGGACCGCCACGGCGACCGGACGTGTGCTCGTCTCGGCGGAGGTGGTCGCGCTGCTGCGCGGGGGCGGCGTCCCCAAGGGCGACGCCCTGGCCGTGGCGCGCATCGCCGGCATCCAGGCGGCCAAGCGGACGCCGGACCTGGTGCCGCTGTGCCACCCCATCGCGATCCACGGCGTCACGCTCGACCTCGAGGTGCTCGACGACCACGTGGCCGTGCGCGCGCAGGTGCGCACCGCGGACCGCACCGGCGTCGAGATGGAGGCGCTCACGTGCGTCGCCGTCGCGGGGCTGGCGCTCGTCGACATGGTGAAGGCGGTCGACCCCGCGGCCGTGATCACCGACGTGCGGGTGGAGGAGAAGACGGGCGGCAAGACCGGGCTGTGGCGCCGCGACGGCGTCGGATGAGACGGACCGCCCCGTCATGAGTCCCACGGTCTGGCCGGTCACGCTCGCAGCGGGACGCGTCGGGCTGCGGCCGCTGCGCCTGCGCGACGCGCGGGAGTGGCGCGAGGTGCGCACCCGCAACGCCGAGTGGCTGCGCCCCTGGGAGGCCACCAGTCCCGAGCCCGCCGCCGACACGCCGCCGTCGTACGCCGCGATGGTCCGCCGGCTGCGCGCTGAGGCGCGCCAGGGCCGCACCTGGCCCCTGGTGGTGACCTACGACGACGTCCTCGTCGGCCAGCTGACCGTGGGCGGGATCACCTGGGGGTCGCTGCGCTCGGCCTACATCGGCTACTGGATCGACCAGCGCTTCGCCGGCCGCGGCATCACGCCCACCGCGGTGGCGCTCGCCACCGACCACTGCTTCGCGATCGGGCTGCACCGCGTCGAGATCAACATCCGCCCGGAGAACCTCGCCTCGCGCCGCGTCGTCGAGAAGCTCGGCTTCCGCGCCGAGGGGCTGCGCCCGTCGTACCTGCACATCGACGGCGACTGGCGCGACCATCTCTCCTTCGCACTCACCGAGGGCGAGGTGCCCGGTGGGCTGCTCGCGCGCTGGGAGCAGCAGCGGTCGTCGGCGACCTAGCGCCTCGGCCGCCGATGTCGCGCGTGACGAGCGACACGCCCACGGCGTGTGACGCGTGTGATGCACGTGGTTGCCGTCACCGGGTCCTAGCCTCGGTGTCGTGTCGAACCCTTCCGTCTTCCTCTACGCGGGGATCATCGGAATGTGGGCGCTCGTCCTCGTCCCCATGTGGCTGCGGCGCCACGACGAGGCGCAGGAGACGCGGTCGGCCGACCGGTTCGCGCGGGCCATGGGCTCGCTGCGCCGCGGCGACGACACCGCGTCCTCGGGTGCCCGATCGGCCACCGCGCGCGAGGTGCTGATGCCGGGTCGTCCGGCCGCCGCGCGCGAGCGCCAGGTCACGGTCTCCGGTTCCGACCACGAGCGCACCCCGGCCGCCGCGGCCGCTGCCCGGCGCCGCGTGGTCCTCGCCGTGCTGGCGGGCCTGCTCGTGGTCTGGACCGTCGTCACCCTGCTCAGCGGGCGCCTCCCGCGCTGGAGCCTGGCGGTTCCGGCGGCGCTGCTGCTCGGCTTCCTCGTCGTCGCCGGCCGCCAGGGGTCGCGCGCCGCGGGCCTGCGCCGCCGGCAGGCCCACCGGGCCACCCTCGCCGAGGCCGCGCGTGCGGCCGAGGCGCGATACGGCGCCGCCGAGGGCCAGGCCCGTCGCGGCGGCCGGGTCGTGGCACCCGCCCCCGCCCACGAGCAGCCTGCGGCGCGGTCCGAGCAGGTCGAGGTGGCGGCCGTCTACGCCGAGGACTCGTGGAACGCGGTGCCCACCACGCTGCCCACCTACGTCACGGCTCCGCGCGCCACGCGCATGCCGCGCGTCATCGACCTCACCACCCCCGGGTCGTGGAACGGCGCGGCGATGGTGGAGCAGGCGCGCTCCTCGCGCTCGTCGGCCCCGGTCGACGAGGGCGGCATGCTCGTGGAGACCTTCGAGATCACGGTGCCGCGCGACCCGCACGTGCGGGCCGGCGTCCTCGTGGAGCCCACGACGTACGCCGACCGCTACGTCGAGGACGACGTCGAGGTGAGCGCCCTGGCCGACTCTGAGGACCTCGACGCGCTCCTCGACGACCCGCGCACCGGCACGCACGGACCGACCTGGCGGCGCGCAGCCAACGGCTGACGCCACCAGGTCGGCGGTGCCCGGCAGCTCGGATCAGACCGCGGACTCCGACGCCGCGAGCTCCAGGTCGAGCTCGAGGTCGAGGTCGTCGGCCGCGACCTCGCGGCGGGTCCGCAGGACGATCGCGGACATCACGATCGTCACCACGAGCAGCAGGCTGGAGACGAGGAACGCGCGGTCGGTCCCGGCGATGAACGTGTCCGCGCCGGCGGTCGTTCCGGTGCCGGCGACGGCGTCGTAGACCGTGACCAGCACAGCGAGCCCGAGCGCCGAGCCCACCTGCTGCGTGACGTTGACGAGCCCTGACGCCGCACCCGCGTCCCGCGGCTCCACACCGCTGAGCGCGAGCGCCGTGAGCGGCACGAACGCCAGGCCGTTGCCCAGCCCCACCAGGACGAGCGGCCCGAGCACCGAGGCGTAGCCGCTCGCGGCGGACAGGTGGCTGATCCAGAGCAGCCCCAGGGCGGACGAGGTGAACCCGGCGACGAGCAGCGCGCGCTGCGGCACGCGCCCGGCCAGGCGCGCGCTGGTCTGCGAGGACAGGAACAGGCAGACCGTGAGCGGGAGGAAGGCCAGACCCGACGCGAACGGGCTGTAGCCCAGGACGTCCTGGAGGAACTGCGTCAGGAAGAAGAACATCCCGAACATCGCAGCCACCAGGAGCAGCCGGGCGACATAGGCGAAGAGCCGGTCGCGGTGCCGGAACAGGCGCAGCGGCGTGATGGGGGACTCGGCCCGACGCTCGACGACGACGAACCCGACGAGCAGTGCGGCTCCGAGCACCAGCGAGGAGACGGTGGTCGGGTCGGTCCACCCCTGGGTCCCCGCCTGGGTGAGCCCGTAGACCAGGCCGGCCATGCCGAGCGTGGACGTCATCGCACCCGCGAGGTCGAAGTGGCCGCGCACCCGCTCCGAGGAGGGGAGGGTGAGCGCCGCGACGGCCAGGAGAGCGATGCCGATCGGGGCGTTGACGAACATGACCCACCGCCACGACGCCCACTGCACGAGCATCCCGCCGGCCACGAGGCCGACGGCGCTGCCGCCGATGGACACGGCGGTGTAGTAGCCGATCGCACGGAGCCGCTCCCGACCCTCGGGGAACAGGGTGGTGAGCAGCGCGAGGGCGGCGGGGGCCGCGAACGCGGCGCCGGCACCCTGGGCGGCCCGCGCGGCGAGCAGGAGGCCGGACGACCCGGCGAGCCCGCCCGCGACCGAGCCCGCGGTGAACACGGCGATGCCGGCGAGGAACGTCGTACGCCGGCCCAGCAGGTCGCCGGCGCGAGCGCCGAGGAGGAGCAGGCCGCCGAAGACGAGGGCGTAGGCGCTGATGACCCACGACAGGCTCGACGTGCTGAAGCCCAGCGAGACCTGGATCTCGGGCAGGGCGACGTTCACGATCGTGGCATCGAGGACGACCATCAGCTGAGCGACGAGGATGACCGCCAGCAGCAGGCCGCGACGCTGCGGCACCCGCTGGGGCGCGAGGGAGGAGAGGTTCGACACGGGGGCTCCTCACGAGTAGCGTGTCCGGAGGAAACGGAAGGTTCCTCCGGAACAATACGGAGGGTTCCTCCGTTTCGTCAAGTCGTGATGCGGCACGCGGCTCGGGAGGGAGATGGACCAGGTGAACGACGCGACGGCCCGCCCCCTGCGCAAGGACGCGACACGCAACCGCGACCTGCTCCTGGACGCGGCGCAGAAGCTGTTCACCGCCCATGGGGTCGACTACCCGCTCGAGGACGTCGCCCGCGAGGCCGGCGTCGGGATCGGGACGCTGTACCGGCACTTCCCCACGCGCGGCGCGCTGATCGAAGCGGTCTACCGTCGAGAGGTGGCCGCGCTGTGCGACTCCGTCGACGGCCTGCTCGCCGCGCGACCGCCGGTCGACGCGCTCGACGCGTGGATGCACAACTTCGTGTCGTACGTCGCCACCAAGCGCGGCCTCTCGGCAGCGCTGCAGGACATGATGACGGCAGAGCCCGACCTGTTCACGGAGACTCGGCAGAACATCCGGCGCGCGGCCACCCGCGTGCTCGACGCGGCCGTCGCCGACGGGTCGATCCGGCCGGTGCTCGACGCCGACGATCTCACCCGGGCGATGGGCTCGATCTGCATGTCGGCCGACGACCCGGAGCACCCCGACCGCGCCGTACGACTGGTCTCCGTGCTCCTCGACGGACTGAGGACGCGCCCCCTCGACGCGCACTGACCGTTTGTGCGCGCGGCTGCGACGAGGGGGAGGCGACGGTGACCGACCGGCGTCCCGTGCAGCCCAGGGTCGGGCTGTGGGGCGCGGTCTCGATCGGCATCGGCGGGATGGTCGGCGGCGGGATCTTCGCCGTGCTCGGGCTCTCGGTGCTCGTGGCCGGGGGCGGTGCGCCCGTCGCGTTCCTGCTCGCCGGCGTCGTCGCCCTGCTCACGGCGCGCTCCTACGCCCGCCTCACCCGCGCCTACCCCAGCCGCGGCGGCACGGTGACGTTCGTGAACCGCAGCTTCGGTCCCGGGCTGTTCGCCGGCGGGGTGAACGTCCTGCTGTGGCTCAGCTACATCGTGATGCTCGCCCTCTACGCCGAGGCGTTCGGCAGCTACGCCGCCAGCTTCGTGCCCGAGCCGGGCCGCGGCCTGGCCCAGCACCTCTTCCTCAGCGCGATCGTCGTGCTCATCACGGCGCTGAACGCCGCCGGCGCCTCGACGGTGGCCCGGGCCGAGGGCGCGGTGGTCGCGGTGAAGCTCGCGATCCTCGTCCTGTTCGTCGTCGTGGGGTTCGCCGGCGTCTCGACGGCGCGCATCGCCCCCGACCAGTGGAGCCCGCCGCTGTCGCTCGTCGCGGGCGGCATGATCATCTTCCTCGCCTACGAGGGGTTCGAGCTCATCGCCAACGCGGCGGAGGACGTCGCCGACCCGGGTCGCACGCTCACCCGGGCGTACTACCTCTCGGTGGGCCTCGTGATCGTGCTCTACGTGCTGGTGGCGGTCGTGGCCGTCGGGTCGGTGCCGGTCGACCAGCTCGTCGACGCGCGCGACTACGCGCTGGCCGTGGCCGCGCGCCCCGCGCTGGGGTCGGCAGGCTTCGTCCTCATCGCCGTCGCCGCCCTGCTCTCGACGGCGTCCGCGATCAACGCGACGCTCTACGGCTCGGCCCGGCTCACCTACACGATCGCCACGTCGGGGGAGCTGCCCGCCGGGCTGGAGCGGCCCATCTGGAACCGGCCGCTGGAGGGGCTGCTCCTCACCGCCGCAGCCACCCTCGTGCTCGCGAACGTGCTGGACCTGCAGAGCATCTCCACGATGGGCAGCGCGGGGTTCCTCATCATCTTCGGCATCGTGAACCTCGCCGAGGCCCGCAGGTCGCGCACGGCGGGGTCCTCCGGTGCTGTCGCGATCGTCGCCGCGCTCGCCTGCGCCGCGGCACTCGCCGCGCTCATCGCGTACAGCACGCCGTCGGCCGTGGGGGTCCTCGTGCTCATGGTCGCGGTGTCGTTCGGCGCGGAGGCAGCCTTCCGGCGCCTGGGCCGCCCCGAGCCGTCGGTGCCCCTGCGCAGCGGCTCGGACTGAGACGCCGGCGCCCGACTCATGCGTGGAGCTGACGCTCTCCCATGCGTGGAGCTGAGGTCCCCTACTGGCCGCTGTTCCGGTGGCGTGTGGCTCTCGGTCTTGTCAGCGGCCAGCGGGGGCCCACGTCCACATCAGGTCCAGCATGAGTCTGGCGCCGACCCCTGCGGGGCCGGCGCCAGACTCATGCGTGGAGCTGAGGGGACTCGAACCCCTGACCCCCTCGATGCGAACGAGGTGCGCTACCAGCTGCGCTACAGCCCCTTGCGGTGGTGCCACAGGGTAGCAAGCGGTCCGTGGTCGCCCCAAACCGTGGCCGGACGACGCGGACCGGGGGCGGGGGCCGGGTCAGCCGGCGTGCGGGCGGCGGGGGAGGCGGACCCGGATCACGGTCCCGTGGTCCGAGGAGGTGATGGAGATGTCGCCTCCGTGACGTTCCACCACGATGCGACGCGCGATGTCGAGGCCGAGACCGGTGCCCTTGCCCACGTCCTTGGTCGTGAAGAACGCCTCGAAGGCACGCGCCGCGACGTCCGGAGGCATGCCGGGCCCGGTGTCGCCGACCTCCACGACGAGCCCGTCGCCGTCGGCCCGCGTCGTGAGGCGGAGCGTGCCGGAGCCGTCCATGGCGTCGATCGCGTTGTCGACCAGGTTCGTCCACACCTGGTTGAGCTCTCCGGGGTGCGCCTCGATCGTCGGGGTGTCGGCGGCGTACGCGCGCTCCACGGTGATCCCCTGTCGCAGCTTGTGGCCCAGCATCACGAGGGTCGACTCGAGCCCCTCGGTGACGTCGATCTCCTGGGTCGAGGCGCGGTCCATCTGGGAGTACGACTTCACCGCCGTCACCAGCTCGGAGATGCGCCGGGTCGACTCCTGCACGTCGTCGAGCAGGCTGCTCACCGACATCGTCGCGGACACCCACTCGAGGCCGGCCTGCAGCGCGTGCCCGGCGAGGACCTCGGCGGCCTTCTCGCACCACGCGACGTCCACCCCGGCTGCCGCGAGCGGAGGGGCGAGCAGCCACGAGCGGCCCACGTCGTGCGCGTCCAGCCAGTCGCCGAGCGCCTCCTCCGCGTCCGAGCGGGCCAGGGCGTCGACGGGGCCCGAGGGCGGCTCGACCTCGCGGCGCAGCTCGTCGAGGGCCCGGAAGTCGGCGGCGCTGATCCCGCCCAGGGCCAGGTTCCCCAGGGCCGAGAGCATCTCCTCGCTCGCGCCGCGCAGCCGGTCCACCGCCCGACCCGCCGCGGCAGCGGGGTTGTTGAGCTCGTGGGCCAGGCCGGCCGCCAGGGTGCCGAGGGTGACGAGGGCGTCGCGCCGGCGCGCGTCCTCCTCGATCGTGCGGGCGGTGCGGAACAGCCCGTCGATGAAGTGGCGCACCAGCGGCAGCTCGCCGAGCAGCCCGGCCAGCGCCGTCGCGGGCACGCGCAGCACGCGGCCCTCGCTCGACGCGCGGCCCGTCGCCAGGTAGACGCCGCCCTCGTCCCACGCGCGGAAGCCGCCCGCCCAGCGGCCCGGCACCGCGAAGCCGCCGACGACGACGTCCTCCCCGCCGACGCGGCGCAGGAGGTCGAGCGTGCCCTCCAGGTTGACCCACCACGAGTCGGCGGGGTCCCCGGCGCGGAACAGCACGTCGCCCGCGTGGGTGCGCACCTCCTCGCCCGCGGCGAGGAGCGCCTCCAGCTGGACGTCGGAGACGCCGTCGAAGAGCGCGAGCGCCCGCAGCTCCTCGACGCCGGCCATCAGCTGCCCGCCAGGTAGCGGTGGACGAGGTGGACCGCCATCGCACCCTCGCCGACGGCCGACGCGACCCGCTTCATGGAGTCGAGCCGGACGTCGCCGGCCGCGAACACGCCCGGGACGCTGGTCTCCAGCAGATACGGCGGTCGGTCCGCGAGCGGCCATGCGTCGGCGTGGTGCACCAGCAGGTCGGGACCGGTCACGACGAAGCCGTGGTCGTCGCGCACCACGGCGTCGCCCAGCCAGGCGGTCCGGGGTGCGGCGCCGATGAACACGAACAGCCACGACGTCTCGACCTCCTCCGTCGCACCGGTGTCGCGGTCGCGCAGGACGAGGCGCTGCAGGTGGCCGTCCCCCCGGGCCTGGGCGACCTCGGAGCGCAGGCGCACCTCGACGTTCGAGGTCGCGTGGATGCGGTCCACGAGGTACTGCGACATGCCGTCCTCGAGCCGTGGCCCCCGCACGATCATCACGACGCGGGCGGCGTGCTTCGCGAGGTTGAGCACGGCCTGGCCGGCCGAGTTGGCCGCCCCGACGACGTAGACGTCGTCGCCCGCGACCTGTCCCGCCTCGCTCGCGGTCGCGCCGTAGTACACGCCGCGTCCGGTGAGGGCCTCGAGCCCGTCGCCCTCGAGCATGCGGTAGGAGACGCCGGTGGCCACGACGACCGCGCGCGCCTCGACCTCGCCGGAGCCGTCGAAGGTGACGGCGTGCACGGGGCCGCGGCTCTCGAGCCCCGTCACCTCGCGGGCGAGGACCATCTCCGCGCCGAACCTCGTGACCTGCGCGACGGCGCGCTGGGTGAGGTCGGACCCGGACAGCCCCCGGGGGAAGCCCAGGTAGTTCTCGATGGCGGCGCTCGTGCCCGCCTGCCCGCCCGGGGCCTCCCGCTCGACCACGACCGTGCGCAGCCCCTCCGAGGCCGCGTACACGGCGGCGGCCAGGCCGGCGGGTCCGCCGCCGACGATGGCCAGGTCGTAGAGCGGCTGCAGCGCGCTCGTGCGCAGCCCGAGCGCCTCGGCCATCTCGCGCGTCGACGGGTTGCGCAGGGCCCCGCGGTCGGGCAGCAGCACCAGCGGCAGCTCCTCGACCGACGCCTGCGCGAGCTCGGCGAGCCGGGCCCCCTCGGGGTCGAGCTCGACGTCGTGCCAGCGGTAGGGGACGTGGTTGCGGGCGAGGAAGTTCTTCAGCTCGTGGCTGCGGTCGGACCAGCGGTGACCCACCACGCGAACGTCCACCGCCGCATCGGGGTTGCTGCGCGCCCAGTCCCCGAGCAGGTCGTCGAAGACGGGGTAGAGGAGCTCCTCGGGCGGGTGCCACGGCTTGAGCAGGTAGTAGTCGAGACCGATGTCGTTGATCGCCCGGATCGCCACGTCGGTGTCGGCGTACGCCGTCAGCAGGAGCAGCTTGGCGCCCGGCGCGTGGGTGCGGACCTCGGCGAGCAGCTCGATCCCGGTCATCTCGGGCATGCGCTGGTCCGAGGCGACGAGCGCGACGGTCCGCCCGCGCAGGGCGAGCTCGGCGAGCACCGAGAGCGCCTCCGCGCCGGACGAGGCGCTGACGAGCCGGTAGTCGGATCCGTAGCGTGCGCGGAGGTCGCGCGTGATGGCCGCGGCCACCTGCGGGTCGTCGTCGACGGTGAGGATCGTGGGCTTGGGCATGCGACCGCTTCTCGTCGAGCGGGAGACGGTGCGCCGGGTCGACGCACCGCCGGTGGCGCGACTGTAGCCGCGCACCACCGGCAAGGGGCGCGGTGGGTGAGGATGGCGGGGTGACCGGTCTGCACCTGCACGCCTCGGGCCCCGAGGACGGCGAGCCCGTGGTGCTCGTGCACGGCTCGTTCAGCACCGGCCCGGCCACCTTTCCGGCGCTGCGTCCCCTGCGCGACCGCTACCGGCTCCTCGTCGTCGACCGCCGTGGCTACGGCGGGTCGCCCGCCGCGGCGCCCGGCGTGGCCGGCTGGCCGGTCGACCGGGACGACGTCGCCGCGCTGCTCGAGGAGCTCGGCGGCGCGCACCTCGTCGGGCACTCCTACGGCGGCGTGGTGGCGCTGCTCGTGGCCGGCGCGCGGCCGGATCTCGTGCGCTCCCTGGTCGTCGTCGAGCCGCCGCTGTTCGCGATCAGCAGGCACCCGGAGGCGGTCGCGCTGACGGCGGCCCTCGACGACCTGCGCGCCCAGGGCGCGCACCTGGACATCCGCGAGTACACGACCCGGTTCTTCTGGACCCTCACGCGGACGCCCCGCGAGGACGTCGAGCGCTTCACCTCGGGCTGGTCGGACGCCGACTGGGCCGCGGCGGAGGCCAGCCGGCGCGAGGAGCCGCCCATGCGCGCGCCGGTCGACCTCGCCGCGCTGCGGGCGCTCACCGCGCCGCAGGTGGTCGCCACCGGTGGCTGGCCGGCCGAGCTGGCCGGGGAGGGGACGCGCTGCGGCGAGGCGTTCGCGGCCGTGGCCGACCAGGTGGCCGCCGGCACGGGAGCCGAGCGCGTCGTGTTCGAGCACTCCACCCACAGCCCGCAGCTGACCGAGCCCAAGGGCGTCGCCGCCCTGCTGCGCCGCACCTGGGAGGCCGCGGCGCGCTGAGCGGTCAGAGCACGTCGACCGAGATGGTGTGCAGCCCGCTGCTCGCCCCCGGGAACACCGGCCGCACCAGAGCCGACTGCACCGTCCCGTCGAGGTCGTGCATCCGCACCGCCAGGGTGTGCCGGCCGGCGGACGCCGACCAGGCGAACGACCAGAGCCGCCAGGTGTCCACGCCCATCGGGGCGGCCAGCCGGGCCGGCTGCCAGGGGCCGCCGTCCACGCTCACCTCGACCGACCCGACGCCGGTGTGCTGGTGCCAGGCGCGGCCGCCCACGGCGACCGTCCCGGCCCGCACCTGGTCGCCGTCGCGGGGCACGTCGATCCGTGAGGACGCCTCGATGCGGCCGTCGGTAGACCAGCCGCGGGCGAACCAGAACGGCACGTCGTCGTCGAGCGTCGTCAGCTTGATCTGCTCGAGCCACTTGGTCGCCGACACGTAGCCGTAGAGCCCCGGCACCACCATGCGCACGGGGAAGCCGTGGCGCACCGGCAGCGGCTCGCCGTTCATCGCGTACACGACCATGGCGTCGCGGCCGTCGTCGAGCACCGCGCGCGGGAAGCCGACGCTGAACCCGTCGACCGCGCGGCCGAGCACGAGGTCCGCGTCCGGGTGGACGCCCACCTTGGCCAGCAGGTCGGTGAGGCGCACCCCCTGCCACCGGGCGTTGCTCACGAGGTCGCCGCCCACCTCGTTGCTCACGCACGTCAGCGTCACGTAGCGCTCGATGCTGGGCATGGCCAGCAGGTCGTCGTAGGTGAGGGTGAGCGGGGTGTCGACCCGGCCGTCGATGGTGAGCGTCCACGACCCGACGTCGACCGTCGGCGGCGTCAGCGACACATCGATCTGGTAGAAGTCCGCGTTCGCGGTGACGGCCGGCGCGAGCCCCGGCACGTCGGGGGTGACGCCGGTGGGCAGCGCCGGCGCCGGGTGCGTGGGCGCGGGGATCCGCAGCGCCGTGCGAACCGCGTCGACGGCGGCGGCGCCGCTGCGCCGGGCGACCGTCACGACGCCGAGCCCCACCACGCTGGCGACGCCGATGAGCCCGGCCGCGCGCAGCACCGTGCGACGGTCCACCTGCGGGCCGGCGTCCGGCTCGCGGTCCGACCACGCCGGCGCGGGCACGAGCCGCATCCACGCGAGGGACGCCACGGTGGCGCCCACGGCCACCACGAGCCCGAGCGCCACCACGTCCTCGGTGATGCCGTCGAGGCCGACGAGCCAGCCCAGCGCGGCGCCGGCCGCGAAGAGCCAGGGCGCCCGGCCGGGGACGCGGGCGCACCAGCGGCCGATCAGCGCGCCGCCGCCCACCACCACGGCGACGATGCCGACGACGAGCAGCGGCTTGTCCAGCGTGCCCACCGCGCCGATCAACGCCTCGCGCGGCCCGTCGGGCATGGCGGAGATCACCCGGTCCGCCACGGCGGTCACGGGGCTGGGACGTCCCGGGAGCACGAGCCCGAACAGCTCCGCGGCCGCGAGGCCGGCCAGCGCCGCGACCGCGCCGGCGATCGTCGCCCTGCCGCGGCCGTCGGGGAGCTCACCAGTGGCCACGTCCGGATCGTACGTTCGCCCCGCTCGGCCGCATCCCGGCCGGCTCTTACGAACCCCTGACGGCGGGGCCCGCGGGAGCACCGCGACCTGCCGCGCGGCCTAACCTCGTGCCATGGCCCGCGTGCTCGTCGTCGACGACGACCCCACCGTGGCCGAGGTGGTCCTCGGCTACCTGCGCCGCGACGGCTTCGAGGCGGCCCACGCGGCCGACGGGCTCTCGGCGCTGGCGATCGCGGCGGCCGCCCCGCCGGACCTCGTGGTCCTCGACCTCATGCTGCCCGGCATCGACGGGCTCGAGGTGTGCCGTCGGCTGCGCGCGGTCGACCCGGGGCTCCCGGTGGTGATGCTCACGGCGCGCGGCGAGGAGGAGGACCGCATCGCCGGCCTCGAGGTCGGGGCCGACGACTACGTCGTCAAGCCGTTCAGCCCGCGCGAGCTCGCCCTGCGCGTGCGCTCCGTGCTGCGCCGCAGCGAGCCGCAGCCGGCCGCCGGGGGCGCCGCGCCGGTGCTCGTCGACGGCGACCTGCGCCTGGACACCGTGGCGCGCAGCGCCCGGCTCGGCGACGCGGAGCTCGCGCTGACGACCCGCGAGTTCGACCTGCTGGCCCACCTCATGGCCCGCCCGGGGCGGGCCCTGCGCCGCGACGAGCTGATGCGGGAGGTGTGGGGCTGGGAGTTCGGCGACCAGTCAACCGTCACCGTCCACGTGCGCCGCCTGCGGGAGAAGGTCGAGGCCGACCCCGCCTCGCCCGTGCGGCTGGTCACCGTGTGGGGCGTGGGCTACCGGTGGGACCCGGCGCCAGCCTCGCCCGGCGAGGCGCTGGTGCAGACCTACGGCGACCCGGCGTCCTGAGCCCCACCGCCCCGTGCGACCTGTGATAGTCGGGACGTGAGCATGGACTGGTCGCTCGCCTTCCAGGCGGCGCTCGCCGCCGCCGTGGTCGGCGTCCTCGGCGCGCTGGTCGTCACGGTGGTGGGACGCCGCTCGCCGGCGGTGGCGGCGCTGCTCACCCCGGTGACGGTGGTGCTCGCCGTGACCGCCGGCGTGGTCGCGGGGGCGCGGACGATGGCGCTCGAGGGCTCCGATCTCCAGGTGGTCTGGACCGTGCTGGTGGCCACCGTGCCCGTGGTGCTCGCCGTCGGGCTCCTTCTGGCCCGGCGCACGAGCACCCTCCAGCGCGACGCCGAGCGCGCGGCCATGGAGCGCCGGCGCGACGCCGAGGTCGAGGCGCGCAGGCGCGAGATGGTGGCCTGGGTCTCGCACGACCTGCGCACGCCGCTGGCCGGGATCCGGGCCATGGCCGAGGCCCTCGAGGACGACGTCGCCGCCGACCCCGCCGCCTACCACCGCCGCATCCGCGAGGAGGTGGACCGTCTCGCCGCGATGGTCGACGACCTGCTGGCGGTGTCCCGGCTGCAGGCCGGCCAGCTCTCCCTCGAGCTCGAGGAGGTGCGTCTGCGCGACCTCGTGTCCGACACGCTGGCGAGCACGGCGGTGCTCGCCGAGCGCCGCGGTGTGCGGCTCACCGGCGCCTGCCCCGAGGACGTCACGGCGTACGTCGACGAGTCCGGCCTCACCCGCGCGCTCACCAACCTCGTCGTCAACGCGGTGCGCTACACGCCGCCCGACGGCGCGGTCCACGTCGAGGCGGCGGCCACGGCGTCGGGCACCACGGTGCGGGTCACCGACGGGTGCGGCGGCATCCCGGCGGAGGACCTGCCGCGGGTGTTCGAGGCGGGCTGGCGGGGCACGGCCGCGCGCACTCCCGGCGCGGAGTCGGGCGCGGGGCTCGGGCTCGCGGTCGTGCGAGGCCTCGTCGACGCGCTCGGCGGCACGGTGTCCGTGTCGAACGAGGGCCCGGGCTGCACCTTCTCGATCACGCTCCCCGCGCGCGCCCCTTCCGGTGCGTGAGGGCGCGGTCGGCGCTCAGACCCAGGTGGGGAACCACATCCGGATGCTCCAGCTGTGGTACGGGATCACGCCCGCGGACCACACCGGGTAGAAGAAGCCGGACAGCGCGACCGCGAAGAGCAGGAAGGTGCCGACGACGGCCGCGCCCACGGTGCGGCGACGGGGCGAGGCGTCGGCCTTGCCCAGCAGCGCACCCAGAGTGAGCGCGAGCGTCATGCAGACGAACGGCACGAAGGCCACCACGTAGAACGTGAAGATCGTGCGGTTCTGGAAGGCCAGCCACGGGATCCAGCCGGCGAGCACGGCGAGGACGACGGCGCCCGCGCGCCAGTCGCGCACCGAGACCCACCGCCACGCCTGGTGGACCAGCGCGGCTGTGCCGCCCCACCACACCAGCGGGTTGCCCAGCGCGAGGACCTCCGTGGAGCACTTGGCGACGGTGCACCCGTCCTGGCCGAGGTCGCGCGTCTCGTAGTAGAAGCTCGTCGGCCGCGTCTGCAGCATCCAGCTCCACGCGTTGCTCTGGTAGGCGTGCGGCGAGGTCTCGACGGTCAGGTGCACGTGGAAGTTGAGCATCTCCGCGTGGTAGTGCCACAGCGACCGGAACGCGTCGGGTACCCATCCGAAGCCCGGTTCCGCCGGATGGCTGGCCGCCCACAGGCGGTCGTAGCCGCCGTCGGTGACGAACCATCCGGTCCACGTCACGAGGTAGACCACGAACGCCGTGCCGGCCATGGCGACGGCTCCCAGCAGGCCCTCGAGGATGGCGCCGGTCCAGGCCTGCGCGGTGCGCACGCCGATGACGCGGCGCATCCCGATGTCCCAGAACACGGTCATGAGCCCGAAGGCGAGCAGGAACCAGACGCCGGACCACTTCACCCCGCAGGCGAGGCCGAGCGCGACGCCGGCGGCCCACCGCCACGGACGCAGCCCGGTGAACGGCCCGATCCCCGCGCCGAGCCGGCGCAGGGCTGCGCGGTCGTCGGGGTAGAGCCGCACGACGTCGGCGAGCCGGCGTCTGGTGCGGTCGCGGTCCATGAGCACGCAGCCGAAGGCGACCACGGCCCAGAACATGAGGGAGTTGTCGAGCAGCCCGGTGCGCGACAGCACGATGCCGATGCCGTCGATGGCGAGCAGGAGGCCGGCGATCGCACCGATGAGGGTGGAGCGGGTGAGGCGGCGCGTGATGCGGATGGTGAGCAGGATGGCCAGCGTGCCGAGCAGCGCGACCATGAAGCGCCAGCCGAACGGGTTGAGCCCGAAGACGTACTCGCCGATGCCGATCGTCCACTTGCCCACCGGCGGGTGCACCACGAACTCGGGCGTGGTCTTGAAGACGTCCAGGGTGCGCCAGTCGTGGCCGTCGCTGGCCAGGATGACGTCGTTGGCTTTGTCGACGAACTCCCGCTCGTAGCCCCAGCGCAGCAGCGAGAACGAGTCCTTCATGTAGTAGGTCTCGTCGAACACGACCGCGTGCGGGCTCGCGAGGTCCCAGAACCGCAGGATGCCGCCGAACACGGTGATCCCGATCGTCACCAGCCAGGAGGTCCCGCGATCGGCGGGCATCGGGCGGTACAGCCTGTCGGCGAGCTCGGACTCGCGGGGGCCGCCCCGGGGCACGGCCGCGTGCGGGCGGTGCTCGAGGGTCGCCGTCACCCGGACAGCATACGGACGTGGCAGGCTGGCGCCGTGGTCGCCCGCGGGAGTGCGAAGCCGCGCGTCGGCGGCGTCCTCGTCCTCGCCGGGACGCCCATCGGCGACCCCTCCGACGCCTCGCCGCGCCTGCGCGAGGAGCTCGCCGCGGCCGACGTCGTGGCGGCTGAGGACACCCGGCGCGCACGTCGTCTCGCCCACGACCTCGGTGTGTCGATCGGTGGCCGGATCGTGTCGTACTACGACGCCGTCGAGCGCGACCGCCTGCCCGAGATCCTGCGCGCCCTCGCCGACGGCGAGCGGGTCGTCCTCGTCACCGACGCCGGCATGCCCAGCGTGAGCGACCCCGGCTACCGCCTCGTCGCGGCCGCGGTCGCCGAGGGCTACGCCGTGACCGCGGTGCCCGGGCCGAGCGCGGTGCTGACGGCGCTCGCCCTCTCCGGGCTGCCGGTGGACCGGTTCGCGTTCGAGGGGTTCCCGCCGCGCAAGGCGGGCGAGCGCGCCCGGACCCTCGCGGCCCTGGCGTCCGACCCGCGCACGCTCGTGTTCTTCGAGGCGCCGCACCGCATCGCCGCCACGCTGGAGGCGATGGCCGAGGCCTTCGGCGCGCAGCGCCGGGCGGCCGTGTGCCGCGAGCTGACCAAGACCTACGAGGAGGTGCGCCGGGGCCCGCTGGCCGAGCTGGCCGCCTGGGCCGCCGAAGGCGTGCGCGGCGAGATCACCGTGGTCGTCGAGGGCGCGCCGGCCGGCTCGATGCCGGCGCCGACGACGGAGGGCGGCGACCCGCGCAAGGCGGCCCTCGCGGCCGTGGCGGCGGCGTACGGCCTCGACCGCAAGGCCGTCTACGACGCCGTGGTCGCCGCGAAGCGGGCCACCCGCGGCGAGACCGGCGAGGGCGGCGCATAACGGCGTCGGGGCGTGCACCCGGCCGCCCCTAGGATTGACGCGTGTCCGACGCCAAGGCCTTCTACGTCACCACGCCGATCTACTACGTCAACGACGCGCCCCACATCGGGCACGCGTACACGACGACGGCCGGTGACGTCCTCACCCGCTGGCACCGTCAGCGCGGTGAGCGCGTCTGGTACCTCACCGGTGTCGACGAGCACGGCACGAAGGTGCAGCGGGCGGCCGACGCCGCCGGCGTGACGCCGCAGGAGTGGGTGGACCGCCTCGTGGAGGAGGCCTGGCTCCCCGTGCTGCGCACCGTCGACGCGGCCAACGACGACTTCATCCGCACCACGTCGGACCGGCACCGCGTGCGCGTGCAGCGGTTCTGGGAGCACGTCCGCGAGGCGGGCTACGTCTACTCCGCCCCGTACGAGGGCCCCTACTGCGTCGCGTGCGAGGAGTTCAAGCTGCCCGGCGACCTCGTCGACGGCACGGGCGAGCACGAGGGCGTCAAGGTCTGCGCCATCCACGGCCGCCCGGTCGAGCAGCTGCGCGAGAACAACTGGTTCTTCCGGCTCTCCGCCTTCCAGGACCTCCTCCTCGAGCACTACCAGGCGCACCCCGAGGCCGTGCAGCCCCAGTCGGCGTACAACGAGGTCGTCTCCTTCATCAAGCAAGGGCTCACGGACATCTCGATGTCGCGATCCTCGGTGTCGTGGGGCATCCCGCTTCCGTGGGACGAGGACCAGGTCGTCTACGTGTGGTTCGACGCGCTGCTCAACTACGCGACGGCCGTCGGCTACGGCGACGAGGCCGGCACGCCGGGCGCGCTCCAGTTCCTGTCCACCTGGCCGGCCGACGTGCACCTGGTGGGCAAGGACATCCTGCGGTTCCACGCCGTCTACTGGCCCGCGATGCTGCTCGCCGCCGGGCTGCCCCTGCCGCGCCAGGTGTTCGCCCACGGCTGGCTGCTCGTCGGCGGCGAGAAGATGAGCAAGACCAAGCTCACCGGCATCGCGCCGTCCCAGATCGTCGACCACTTCGGGTCCGACGCGTTCCGCTACTACTTCCTGCGCTCGATCCAGTTCGGCTCGGACGGATCGTTCTCCTGGGAGGACATGAGCGCGCGCTACACCTCCGAGCTCGCCAACGGGCTGGGCAACCTCGCCTCCCGGGCGGCCGCGATGGTCGGCCGGTACTTCGACGGGTCGCTGCCCGCGCCCGGCGAGTACGCGGAGCCCGAGCTCGCGCTCCAGCGCCACCTCGAGGGCACGGTGGCCGCGGCCGACGAGGCCATGCTCCGGCTGGACTTCTCGACGGGCATCGGCGCGGTGAAGTCGTTCGTCGACGCCGTGAACCTCTACGTCACCGAGCAGGAGCCCTGGGTGCTGGCCAAGGACCCGGCGCACGCCGGCCGGCTCGCCACCGTGCTCTACACGGTGTGCGAGTGCCTGCGGGCCGTCGCGGTGCTCCACCACGCCGTGATGCCGCTGGCCACCGAGTCGCTGTGGGAGCAGCTCGGCGCGCGCGAGGGCCTCGGCGCGCTCGGCGAGCAGCTCGTCACCGACGCCGCCCGCTGGGGCCAGCTGCCGGTGGGCTCGACCGTCACCAAGGGCGCGGCCCTGTTCCCGCGCCTGGAGGAGCCGGCCGAGTGACCGGCACCTCCCGATGAGCCCCGACGAGCCGGTGCGCACCCGCGCGGCCGTGCAGGAGTCCGGCCACTCGCGCAACCGCGAGCGTCCGCCGCTGCCCGAGCCGCTGCGCACGCCCACGACCGACACGCACTGCCATCTCGACATCCACGACGGCGACGACGGAGCCGAGTGGCTCGACCTCGACGCCGCGATCGCGCGGGCCTCGGAGGCCGGTGTCACCCGGATCGTGCAGGTGGGCTGCGACCTGCCCAGCGCCCGGTGGTCCGTCGAGGCGCTCGAGGGGCGTCCCCCGCTCGTGGCGACCGTGGCGCTGCACCCCAACGAGGCGCCGCGCATCCTCGAGCGCGAGGGCCGGGCCGCGCTGGAGTCGGCGTACGACGAGATCGCAGCGCTGGCCGAGCACCCGCGGGTGCGCGGCATCGGCGAGACCGGCCTGGACCACTTCCGAACGGGCGTGGAGGGGCGCGAGGTGCAGGAGGAGTCGTTCCGCCGGCACATCGCCCTGGCCAAGCGGCTCGGCAAGGCGCTGACCATCCACGACCGCGACGCGCACGACGACGTCATCCGCGTGCTCGAGGACGAGGGCCCGCCGGAGCGCGTGGTCTTCCACTGCTACTCCGGCGACGCCGCGATGGCCAGGTACTGCACGGCGCGGGGCTGGTACCTCTCGTTCGCGGGCACGGTCACGTTCAAGAACGCGGCGGCGCTGCGGGAGTCCGTGCTCGCGGCGCCGCTCGACCGGCTGCTGGTGGAGACCGACGCGCCCTACCTGACGCCCACGCCCTACCGCGGGCGCCCGAACGCGTCGTACCTCGTGCCGCTCACCGTGCGCGTGATGGCCGAGAGCGCCGGGGTCGACGAGGACACCATGGCGCGCGCCCTCGCGGACAACGCCCAGCGGGTGTTCGGCCCCTGGTGAGGGCTCAGGGGGCCAGCGCGGCGGCGAGCACCGCGCGCGCGGCCGCCTCGTCGCCGACGATCCGCAGGGCATCTGCGTCCGCCCGGTGCCACAGCGCGTGCAGCACGTCGTACGCCGAGCCCTCGACGCCGGCGACCGGGTCGGACCCCGGCGTCAGCCCGTCGCCGGACACCACCCACGAGCCGCCCGTGTCGGTGAGCGTCACGGCCACCGCGAGCTCCACCGGCGGCGTGCGCCCGAGCCGCACCTGGCGCGGGAAGAAGACCGTCACCACCTCGTCGACGCCGTCCGCGGCCAGCTCCGGATCCATCGGCGCGTCGCGCCCCGCGGCACGGCGCAGGTCGCCGAGATGCACCGCGGTCTCGTGCGCCTGCCGGCGCACCCAGAACGAGGCGACCCGCGGCTTGGGGCCGAAGTGCCACACCGGCGTCGAGGGATCCGTGGTGCGCAGCGTCTCGAGCAGCTCGGCCGATCCGGCGCGGCACCACGCCACCAGCCCGTCTCGGTCCGAGGGGCCGACCGGCTCCTCGCCCGGGGCAGCGGTCACGACCGCGGTGCGCGCCCAGCGGTGCACCCCGCTCAGGTGCAGCGCCAGGTCGGTCACCGTCCACCCGGGGCAGTGCGGCACGGGTGCGGCGAGGTCGGCCTCGGCGAGCAGGTCCGCGAAGGCCGCCGAGTCGCGTTCGAGCGAGGTCAGGTACGCGTCGCGGTCCAGCACGCGCCGATCGTGGCACAGCGGGTCTCCGGCCCGGCCGGCGATGCGCGAGAGTGTGCCCATGCCGCCTCGGACCCCGCCCGCCGCCGGGTGCGCGCCGTGAGCGCCGACGGGCTCCTTGGCGCGGCCGAGGTGCGCGAGCTCGCCGACCGGCTGGGCGTGCGCCCCACCAAGCAGCGCGGCCAGAACTTCGTGATCGACGGCAACACCGTGCGGCGCATCGTGCGGGCGGCCGAGCTGCGCGAGGACGACGTCGTGGTGGAGGTGGGGCCGGGCCTCGGGTCGCTGACCCTGGCGCTGCTGCCGGAGGTGCGCCGCGTGGTGGCCGTGGAGGTCGACGACGTCCTCGCGCAGGCCCTGCCGGAGACCGTCGCCGAGCGGCGCCCCGACCTCGCCGACCGCCTGGCCGTGGTGCACGCGGACGCGCTGACCGTGCGGGCGCTGCCCGGCGACCCGCCGACCGCGCTCGTGGCCAACCTGCCGTACAACGTGTCGGTGCCGGTGATCCTGACCCTGCTCGAGGCCTTCCCGAGCATCCGGCGCGTGCTGGTGATGGTGCAGCTCGAGGTGGCCGACCGGCTCGCCGCGGCGCCCGGGTCGAAGGTCTACGGCGTCCCCAGCGTGAAGGCCCGGTGGTACGGCGAGGTCGCCCGGGTCGGGGTCGTGGGGCGCACGGTGTTCTGGCCGGCGCCCAACGTCGACAGCAGTCTGGTGTCCCTCACGCGCACCGCGCCGCCGGCCACGACGGCCACGCGCGAGGAGGTGTTCGCCGTGGTCGACGCCGCGTTCGCCCAGCGGCGCAAGACGCTGCGGGCCGCGCTCGCCTCGTGGGCGGGCTCGCCGGTGCGTGCCGAGCAGGTCCTGGTGCGCGCCGGCGTGGACCCCACTGCTCGCGGCGAGCAGCTCACCGTCGCGGAGTTCGCGCGCATCGCGGCGGCGCGCGACGTCGAGCCCGTCTGAGCGCCGGTCCCGGCTCGGGCGGTGACCCGGCAGGTGTCCGCATAGGGTCGGAGGGTGCTCTCGTCCGTCACCGTCCGCGCCCCCGCGAAGGTCAACCTCGCGCTCGGCGTGGGTCCCGCGCGCGAGGACGGCTACCACGGCCTGGCCACGGTGTTCCACGCCGTGGGCCTCTACGACGACCTCGTGGCGACTCCCCTGAGCCCCGGGTCCGGCGTGCAGATCGTGGTGGAGGGCGAGGGTGCCGACCAGGTGCCGCTCGACGGCAGCAACCTCGCCGTGCGCGCCGTGGAGGCGCTCACCGGGCTCGGCGGAGGCCGCGACCTCTCGGTGGTGATCCGCAAGGGCATCCCGGTGGCCGGGGGCATGGCGGGTGGCAGCGCCGACGCCGCGGCCGCCCTGGTCGCGGTCGACGCGCTGTTCGAGCTCGGGCTCGGCCGCGAGGTGCTGCACGACGTCGCGGCCACGCTGGGCAGCGACGTCCCCTTCGCCCTGCACGGGGGCACGGCCATCGGCGCGGACCGCGGCGACCGGCTCACCACCGCGCTGGTGCGCGGCAGCTACCACTGGGTGTTCGTGCTCGCCGAGCAGGGCCTGCCGACCCCGCAGGTGTACCAGGAGTTCGACCGGCTGCACGCGGGGCGGCCGGTGCCGGAGCCGGAGGTGCCCGACGCGCTCATGGCCGCGCTGCGGGCCGGCGACGCCGAGGCGCTCGGCCGTGCGCTGCACAACGACCTCCAGGGCGCCGCTGTGTCGCTGCGCCCCCACCTCGCCCAGGTGCTGAGCATGGGCGAGGAGTACGGCGCGCTCGGCGGTGTGGTGTCGGGCAGCGGCCCGACGGTCGCGCTGCTGGCCCGCGACGACGAGCACGCGGTCGACCTCGCCGTCGCCTTCACCGCCACGGGCATGTGCCGCACGGTGAAGCGGGCGGTCGGCCCGGTGGCCGGCGCCCGGGTCGTCGACCAGCGGACCGCGCCCTGATGCCGGTCACGCACGTCGCGCTCGAGGACGTCGTCACCGCTCTCGGCACGCGCACGCTGCTCGACCACGTGACGGCCGGTGTCACCGAGGGCGCGCGGATCGGGGTGGTGGGGCGCAACGGCGGCGGCAAGTCGACCCTCGTGAACGTGCTGACCGGTCGCCGGCCGGTCGACTCCGGCCGCGTGGTCACGGCCGGCGGCCTGCGGATCGGGCTGCTCCCGCAGGGCGACGACCTCGACCCCGCCGCGACGCTGCGCGCCGTGGTGGTGGGCGAGCGGGCCGAGCACGAGTGGGCCGGCGACGCCCGCGTTCGCGACGTCCTCGCCGGCCTGCTCGGCGGCGTGGACGCGCCCGCCTACCGCGAGGGGCTGGCCACCGTGGTGGGCACGATGTCCGGCGGTGAGCGCCGCCGGGCCGCGCTCGCCGCCCTGCTGGTGGACGACCCGGACCTGCTCGTGCTCGACGAGCCGACCAACCACCTCGACGTCGAGGCGGTGGCCTGGCTGGCCGCGCACCTCGTGCCGCGGCGCGGCTCGCTGGTCGCGGTGACCCACGACCGCTGGTTCCTCGACGCCGTCGCCACGGAGACCTGGGAGGTCGTCGACGGGCGGGTCGAGCGCTACGACGGCGGCTACGCGGCCTACGTGCTGGCCAAGGCCGAGCGGGCGCGCCAGGCCCGGGCGAGCGAGGAGCGGCGGCAGAACCTGCTGCGCAAGGAGCTCGCGTGGCTGCGGCGGGGCGCCCCGGCCCGCACGAGCAAGCCGCGCTTCCGCGTCGAGGCGGCCAACGCGCTCATCGCGGACGAGCCGCCGCCGCGCGACCGGCTGGCCCTCGAGCGCTTCGCCACGGCACGGCTGGGCCGCCAGGTCTACGACCTCGAGGACCTCACGCTCGCGCCCGCACCGGGCGCGCAGCCGGTGCTGGTCGACCAGACCTGGCGCCTCGGCCCCGGCGACCGGGTGGGCCTGCTCGGCCCCAACGGGGCCGGCAAGACGACCGTGCTGCGGCTGCTCGACGCCGCCCACGACGGCGTGCTCGACACGGCCGCCGCGCCCGACGTGCGCGCGGGGCTCGTGCGCGTGGGCACGACCGTGCACGTGGCGCACCTGTCGCAGGACGTCGCCGCCGTCGACCCGGAGCAGCGGGTGCTGCCGGCACTCCAGCAGGAAGCGCACTACGTGGACCTGGGCCGTGGCCGGACGCTGACCGCCCAGCAGCTGCTCGAGAGCTTCGGGTTCACCGGCGACCGGCTCGCCACCCGGCTCGGCGACCTGTCCGGCGGCGAGCGGCGCCGGCTCCAGCTGCTGCGCCTGCTCGTCGGCGGCCCCAACGTGCTGCTCCTCGACGAGCCGACCAACGACCTCGACGTCGAGATGCTCACCGTGCTCGAGGACCTGCTCGACACCTGGCCGGGCACGCTGGTCGTGGTCAGCCACGACCGCTACTTCCTCGAGCGCACCACCGACACGCTCTACGCGCTGCTCGGCGACGGCACGATCCGCCACCTGCCCGGCGGCGTCGAGGAGTACCTCGACCGACGGCGCGAGCCGCGCCCCACCGCCCGCGCGAGCGCGGCGGCCGGCGGCACGGCGTCGCCGGGGCCGGCACCCGTCGAGCAGAGCCGGCCGGCACCCGCGAGCCTCTCGGGCGGGGAGGCGCGGGCGGTGCGCAAGGAGCTCACCCGCATCGAGCGGCGCACCGACCGGCTGCGCGACGAGGAGGCGCGGCTGCACGACGCCCTGGCCGCCGCCTCGACCGACCACGAGCGGGTGCTCGCGCTCGACGCCGAGCTGCGCGCGGTGCTCGCCGAGCGCGAGCAGCTCGAGGAGGAGTGGCTCGATCTCGCCGCGCGGCTCGAGTGACCACCCGGCTGCGTGGCGGGCCTGACCTGGGGAGTTAGCCTGAGCCGTGCTGGAGACGCAGGAGACCGACGTCCTCGTGGTCGGCGGCTCCGCCGCCGGGCTCGCCACCGCGCGAGCGCTGCAGCAGGCCGGGCTGCGCTTCGAGATCCTCGAGGCCACCGACGCCGTCGCGATGCCCTGGCGCCACCACTACGACCGGCTCCACCTGCACACCCCCCGCTCGAGCTCGGGGCTGCCGGGAATGCCGATGCCGCGCGACTACCCGCGCTACCCCTCGCGCGACCAGGTGGTCGCCTACCTCGAGGCCTACGCCGAGCGCTTCGGGCTGCGGCCGCGCTTCGGCCGGCGCGTGACGCGCCTGGATCGCGCCGACGGACGATGGGTGGCCGACGTGGCCGGCGGCGAGCGCTGGACCGCCCGGCACGTGGTGGTCGCGACCGGCGCGGCCCGGCGTCCCGTGCGCCCGTCGTGGCCGGGCATGTCGGAGTACGAGGGTGACCTGCTGCACTCCAGCGAGTACCGCAACGGCGACCCGTGGGCCGGCCGCGACGTGCTGGTGGTCGGCTTCGGCAACTCCGCGTGCGAGCTGGCCATCGACCTCGTCGAGCGCGGCGCCCGTCCCCACCTCTCGGTGCGCGCGCCGGTCAACGTCATCCCGCGCGACATGCTCGGGGTGGTGCCGGTGCTCCAGCTCGGCATCGCCATGCGCCACGTGCCGACAGGACTCGCGGACGCGCTCGCGGCACCGCTGGTGCGGCTCACCGTCGGCGACATCACCGCGACCGGGCTGCGCAAGCTGCCCTACGGGCCCAACACGCAGATCCGCCGCGACCGGCACATCCCGCTGCTCGACATCGGCACGATGGCGCACATCCGTGCGGGGCGCATCGAGGTGCACGGCGACATCGAGCGCTTCACCCATGCCGGCGTCGTGCTCGACGACGGCACCTGGCTCGAGGTCGCGGCCGTCGTGCTCGCCACCGGCTACGAGCCGGGGCTCGCGGACTTCCTGCCCGAGTGGCGCGCCGTCTGCGACGAGTCCGGACGCCCGCGGGTGTCCGGCGGGGCGACCGCCCTGCCCGGCCTCTACTTCTGCGGGCAGTTCGTGTCCCCCGCGGGGATGCTGCGCGAGATCGGGCTGGAGTCGCAGCGCATCGCGGCGGCGATCACCGGCACCTGAGCGGACTGCCGACGCGGTCGCGGCGGGGGCCGCTACCCCGCGTTGTCGAACGGCACGGTGAGCCGGCGCAGCAGGTCGGCGAGCCGGTCGCGGTCCGAGGCGGACAGCGAGGCCAGGATCGCCCGCTCGTGCGCGAGCAGGTCGGTCAGCGCGTCGTCGACCCGCGTGCGGCCGGCGTCCGTGAGCACCACCTGCACGCCGCGCCCGTCGTTCGGGTCCGGCACGCGCTCCACGAGCCCCTTGGCGGCCAGCCGATCGATGCGGTTGGTCATCGTGCCGCTGGTGACGAGGGTGACCTGGAGCAGGCGGCCGGGGGAGAGGGCGTAGGGCGCCCCGGCCCGGCGCAGCGCGGCGAGGACGTCGAACTCCCAGGGCTCGAGGTCGTGGGTGTCGAAGGCCTCGCGGCGGGCCAGGTCGAGGTGGCGGGCGAGGCGGCTCACCCGGGAGAGCACCTCGAGGGGAGCCACGTCGAGGTCGGGCCGTTCCCGGCGCCAGGCGTCGACGAGCACGTCCACCTCGTCGGCGCGCTCCCGCTGCATGCGCCCAGGGTACCCGTGGTCTCTCGACGTCGAGATACCTCGGGCGGCGGCCGGTGCCTCAGCCGAGCCGATCGGTGACCAGGCGGGGCTTCTTCTCCAGGCCGACGATCCCGTTCCAGGCGAGGTTGACCACGTGCGCCACGACCTCGTCCTTCTTCGGCTTGCGGACGTCGAGCCACCACTGGCCGGTGAGCGCGACCATGCCGACGAGCATGTTGGCGTACATTGGCGCGAACTTGGACGGGAAGCCCTTGCGGTCGAACTCCTTGGCCAGGCGTGCCTCGACCTGGCCGGCGACGTCGCGCAGCAGCGAGGCGAAGTTGCCGGTGTTCTGCGCCACGGGGCTGTCGCGCACGAGCACGCGGAAGCCGTCGCTGCGGCCCTCGATGTAGTCGAAGAGGGCGCGGGCGGCCTGCTCGAGCAGCGCGCGGGGGTTGTCGGCGGTGAGCGAGTCGGTGACCATGCCGAGCAGCGTGTTCATCTCGCGGTCGACGATGACGGCGTAGAGCCCGTCCTTGCTGCCGAAGTGCTCGTAGACCACCGGCTTCGACACGCCGGCCTTCGAGGCGATCTCCTCGATGGTCACCGCCTCGAAGCCCTTCTCGGCGAAGAGCTTGCGGCCCACGTCGACGAGCTGCTCGCGCCGCTCCCGTCCGCTCATCCGGACGCGCTCGGGCCGTGCTCGGTCGGTGCGCGCGCGACGGGCCGGCTCGATCGCCGGCTCGACGTCCACGGGCACGGGGGTCTCGTCGGTCACGGGGTCATGATGCCGCGCCGCCGGGTCGTGGCGTGGCCGGGTCGGCCGGGCTTCACCGGACCTTGCGCGACAGGCGCGTGCTCTCGGGGTCGACCATGCGGGCCCGCAGGCGCTCGGCGCGCGGCCAGCGGACGTCCTGCGCCCAGCCGCGGCGCTCGAACAGCTCGATCATCCGGGCGCTGGTGTCGACCTGGCCGTGCAGGACGCCGTGCCGGGCCGAGGTGGGGTCGGAGTGGTGCATGTTGTGCCAGGACTCGCCGCCGGAGAACAGCGCGAGCCAGGCCACGTTGCCCGAGCGGTCGCGGGTCTTGAACGGGTGCTTGCCCCAGAGGTGGCACACCGAGTTGATCGACCAGGTCACGTGGTGCACGAGGCCGACGCGGACGATCGAGGCCCAGAAGAGCGCCGTCACGGCGCCGTGCCACGACCAGGTGACCAGGCCGCCGATGACGGCCGGCGCCAGGAGGGAGACGGCGACCCACAGCGGGAACAGGCGCGAGACCCGGACGAGGTCCTTGTCCTTGAGCAGGTCCGGGGCGTAGCGCTGCATCGGGGTCTGCTCGACGTCGAACAGCCAGCCGGTGTGCGCGTAGAAGAAGCCCTTGATCAGGCCGCGGGTGGACTCGCCGTAGGCCCAGGGGGAGTGCGGGTCGCCCTCGGCGTCGCTGAACGCGTGGTGCTTGCGGTGGTCGGCCACCCAGCGGGCGACCGGGCCCTCGATGGCCAGGCTGCCGGCGATGGCCAGCGCGATCTTCAGCGGCCGGTTCGGCTTGAAGGAGCCGTGCGTGAAGGCCCGGTGGAAGCCGATCGTGATGCCGTGCGCGGCGACCGCGTACATGACGACGCCGATCACGACGTCGCTCCAGCCCAGCCCCCAGCCCCACGCGAACGGGACGGCGAGGAGCACCGCGAGCAGGGGCACCGCGACGAAGAGCCCGACGGTGAGGCGCTCGGCGAGGGTCTGCCGGTCCGAGCCGGTGAACATCGGGGCGCTGCCGTCCTCGCGCGCGGCGGCGTACGAGTGACCCGTGAGGGACTGCTCCTCCGCGAGCTCGTCGGCGGTCAGGTCGAGCTCGGGCGTCGCGGTCATCGCACTCCTCGGGCGGTTCGGCTTACGGTTACGCAACCGTAGGTTCTGGTGCTACGGCACCGTAACCTACGCTCGGGTAACCGTGTCAAGCGCGACGCCCGGCCAGCGGGTCACGGCTCGGTCAGGAGCTGCGCCGAGCGGGCTGCGGTGCCGCCTCGGCCGCGCCGCGCCGCGCCGTCCGGCCCGGACGTGCCCGCCGCCGCGCTCCCGCGGGATCGCTCGGCCGGCGTCGTGGGTCGCCCGGGTGCCGGCGCCGCGCGCCTACCCTGGGCACGTACGGTCCCGGGTTGCTCTGCTGGCAGGGGCGACCGCACTTTGAATGCGGGTACGACGCAGGTTCGATTCCTGCCCCGGGAGCCAGGCCGCAGCCAGACACGCCCGGTGGCCGCCTCGGGGGCGATGGGTCGGTCGGGCCCACGACGCAGGACGAGAGCCGTCGCTTGATCGGGCCGGCGGGTCAGAACGGCGGGTGATCCGGAGGGTCGGCGCCGCCGTCACCGGGCTCGTCGTCGACACAGCGCTCGGGGCCGGGGTCCTCGGTTCCGGGACGCCCGGGGCCGGGGCATGAGAGGCCGACGTCGTCTTCCTCGGCCACGGGTCGCCCGGGTGGCCGGCGGCGTGGCGGTGGTTCGAGGACCGGCTGGGCGGGGATGCGAATGCGTTGTCGCCAGCGGGTGACCCAGGTGCCCGACCCGTCCGGGGTGCTGTCCTCGATGGTGGCGTGTCCTGCTGTCTTGACCTGGTGGCAGCGGGAGCAGAGCCCGCCGCAGTTGGCGGTGTCGCTGGATCCCTCGGGGTACGGGAGGGCGTGGTCCATCTGCTGGGCGTGGCGGGTGCAACCGGGTCGCCGGCAGATGGGGTCGCGGTGCAGCACGTGCTCACGCAGCGCGGCCGGCAGGTACTGGCGGGTCCCGTAGTCCAGCAGGTGCCCGTCCACCGGGTCCACGACCAGACGCCGCCACCAGTCGGCGACCGCGGCGACCTCACGGGCGATGGGTGCGGGGATCGGCGTGCCGTTCAGGAGAGCGAGGCCGTCGCGCTCGCCGCGCAGGGTGTCGAGGTCCATCACGACGTGCAGCTCGGTCTG